>CALHKP010000001.1 GCA_938034165.1 uncultured Clostridia bacterium
TTGGGACATAATCAGTTTCGTTATACTAAGACAATATCACATTTGATACATAAATATTTTTTATTAATTCGATTTCTTGTTGACATTACAATGTTTGTGTGTTATTATGAACAAGTTAGACCGCACGGAACGGGTTTTTCAAATGTCTTAACGACTACCCCTAAAGGCGAGACTGGATAGAGGAGGTAAATAAATGTACGCAATTATTGAAACAGGCGGAAAGCAGTACAGAGTTCAGGAAGGTGATGTAATCACTGTAGAAAAGCTTGATGTAGAAGCAGGAAGCAAGATTGAGCTGGACAAGGTACTGGTTCTGAACAATGGCACAGAACTTAAAGTAGGTGCACCTTACGTTGAAGGAGCAAAGGTTGTTGGTGAAGTAGTTGAAAACGGCAAAGGAAAGAAAGTTATTATTTTCAAGTACAAGGCGAAGAAAGACTACAGAAAGAAGCAGGGTCACAGACAGCCATACACAATGATTAAGATTGAATCATTAGATGGTAAAGCAGCTCCTGCAAAAGTTGCTGAATCAAAAGTTTCAGCTTCAATGAAAAAAGATGAATTAATTGCTTATGCTGAAGAACACGGTATTGAAGTAGATGCAAAAGCTACAAAGGCTGCAATCATCGAAACAATCGAAGCAGCATCTAAGTAAGACTTATAGTTTATTAGTAACAAGGAGGTGTCTGATCTATGGCAAGTAAGAAAGGTGTAGGTAGCTCGAAGAACGGTCGTGATTCCGAGTCGAAACGTTTAGGCGTCAAGACTGGTGACGGTCAGTTCGTAAGCGCTGGAAGCATCCTTGTAAGACAGAGAGGAACAAAGTTCCATCCTGGTAACAATGTTGGTATCGGTGGAGATGATACTCTGTTTGCAAAGATTGAAGGTACTGTTAAATTCGAAAGAAAAGACAAGACCAGAAAACAGGTAAGCGTTTATCCAAAAGAAGCTTAGTTAAAAGACCTCTTAGAGGTCTTTTTGTTATTTTTGTAGATAAATAAAAAGAGGTACAAGAAATGTTTGTTGATAGAGCACGAATATCAATAAAGTCCGGTAAGGGCGGTAACGGATGCGTTTCATTCAGAAGAGAACCTTTCGTACCGGAAGGTGGGCCTGACGGCGGCGACGGTGGCAAAGGCGGAGATGTAATCTTTCTTGCTGACAGAAACCTTAGAACCCTAATGGACTTTAGATATAAGAAAAAGTATGAGGCTGAAGCCGGTCAGGACGGAATGAAAAAGAAACGTTACGGCAAAAACGGTGAAAATCTCATAATCAAGGTTCCAATGGGAACTGTTATAATCGATGCCGAAAGCGGCCTGGTCATGCATGACTTAAAAGAAGACGGAGAGTCTTTTGTTGCAGCTAAAGGCGGTCGCGGAGGTAAAGGAAATGTTCATTTTAAGAATTCTGTAAGACAGGCTCCGAACTTTGCGGAAGCAGGGGGATATGCCAAGGAAAGAGATGTTATTCTTGAAATGAAAGTTATTGCTGATGTTGGACTTGTAGGTTTTCCTAATGTAGGTAAATCAAGCCTTCTGGCAACTTCCACAAGCGCAAAACCAAAAATAGAAAATTATCATTTCACAACTATTGCACCTAACCTAGGTGTCGTAAAGATTTACGACACGGATTTTGTTATGGCTGATATTGCAGGCATAATTGAAGGTGCCCACAAGGGACTCGGTCTAGGTCTAAAATTCCTAAAACATATAGAAAGAACGAAAGTTCTTATTCATGTTGTGGATGTATCAGGCAGCGAAGGCAGAGATCCTATAGATGACTTTGAAAAAATTAATCATGAGCTGGCTCAGTACAGCGAAAAGGTTGCTGCAAAGCCTATGCTGGTTGCAGCAAACAAAATAGATCTTATTGGCGAAGATGATGAAAAGTATCTCGAATTCAAGAAGTATATCGAAGATAAAGGGCTCAGAGTCTTCCCTATATCTGCACCGATAAATCATGGTGTTCATGAGCTTCTGGCTGCAGCACTGGAAGAAGTTCAGAAGGCTGCTATGAATCCGGAGGAAGATGATTACGAATACTTTGATTTTGAGGCTGACGAATACGATCCTGACTACAGAACAATCTATGCAAGAAGAGATAACGAAGATTATGTTCTGGAAGGAAAACAACTTCAGAAAATCTTTGACTCAACTAACTTCAATGATATGGGATCCCTCAGATACCTTTACAAATATATCGAAAAGGGTGGCGGCATAGAAAAGCTCAAAGAATTGGGTCTTGAAGAAGGAGATACTATAAGAATCTTTGATTATGAATTCGAATACTGGGAAGAAATGTAAAATGACTAAACATATTTCAATTGCTGAAGTTCAAATGCTTTATATAAAGTATGATACTCCTGCCAATGTGATTGCTCACTGTAAGGCAGTTTCTTATGTTGGAGAAATAATCGCTGATGATTTAAATCATCACGGGTATCATCTGGATACGGAACTGGTAAAGATGGCAGGTATGGCTCACGATGTAATGAGAAAAGAAGAACATCACGGTGAGGCTATTGCATCTGTCCTGAAAGATATGGGTTACAGCGAAGAAGCTGATGTTATCAGAAATCACATGCACTATGATTTTAATGACTTTGATCATCTTAATGAGACTGACATTATGTGTCTTGCAGATCGTGTGGTTAAAGAGGACAAATACGTAGGTATTGACGAACGAGTTGAATATCTCATAAACAAACCGGGTAAAACGCCGGAGAGAACAAAAATTTTGCTAGAAAAAAAGGAACTCAGCAAAGAATTCATACATAAAATAGAAGAAAGCATCGGGCAGTCTCTGGATAGCCTGTTCGGTTCGAGGTAATATATAATGAATATAAATCCAACGCTTAATAAGCTTCTTAATCGTGTGGAAAAGCCTGCGCGATATATTGGTGGAGAGCGTAACATAGTAATGAAAGAGAATCCCGAAGAGTATCTGCGATTTGCTTTTGCATTTCCTGATCTTTACGAAATCGGAATGTCTTACATGGGACTTCAGATTCTCTATAACATATTGAATAAGAACGAGAATATATACTGTGAAAGGGTTTTTGAACCTGCACAGGACATGGCAACTTTGATGCAGGAAGAAGGCCTTAAGCTTTTCACTTTGGAAACAAAGACTCCTGTAAAAGATATGGATGTTCTTGGGTTCACTCTGCAGTACGAAATGTCATTTACGAACATTCTACACATGCTTGAACTCTCAGAAATTCCATTTTTGGCAAAGGACAGAGGTGAGGATTGCCCACTGATTATTGCAGGCGGACCTTGTGCTTACAATCCGGAGCCTCTTGCTGATTTTGTTGATGCATTCATCATCGGAGATGGAGAAATAAGCTTGCCTACATTCTTGTCTGACTACAAAACAGCAAAGGAAAAGGGACTTTCGAAGGAAGAATTCCTGAAAACATGCGCAGATAAAACCGGAGTATATGTTCCTGCATTTTATGAGCCCGTGTATAATGATGATTTGACAATCAAAGAATACAAAAAGTTATACGCCCAGGCACCTGACGAAATAGAAAAAAATCTGATAGATGATATCGAAACTATTGAATTTCCAACAGAAAATATAGTTCCGTTTATAGAAACTGTTCATGATAGAGCAGCTGTGGAAACTTTTAGAGGATGTACAAGAGGCTGCAGATTCTGCCAGGCCGGAATGATATATCGTCCCGTAAGAGAAAGAAAAACAGAAACTATAGCAGAGATTGCAAGAAAACAGCTTCAGAACACAGGACATGAGGAGCTTTCACTTCTTTCGCTGTCTACAAGTGATTATTCTGATTTTGAAAATCTGGCGACTCAGTTGATGGATGAATGCAGCAGAAAAAATGTATCACTTTCTCTGCCTTCGCTGAGACTTGATTCATTCTCGTTTAAAGTTCTTCAGGAAATCCAAAAATACAAAAAATCAGGTCTTACATTTGCTCCTGAAGCCGGAACACAGAGGCTCAGAGACGTAATAAACAAGGGGATTACAGAAGACAATATCTATGATTCTGTAAGACAGGCCATAGATCTCGGCTGGAAACACATAAAGCTTTACTTTATGATTGGGCTTCCTACAGAAACTTATGAAGATCTTGATGGAATAGCAAATATTGCTTCAAATATAGTCAAAATTCATAGAGAATCCGGTAAGGGCGGAAGATTCAATGTAACTGTCAGCGTTTCAAACTTTGTTCCTAAGGCGCATACACCTTTTCAGTGGGCTCCTCAGGATACAGTTTCTGAATTCCGAAAAAAGCATGATTACCTTAAATCAAAGCTGAAGATAAAAGGTGTTACATTCAATTACCATGATGACGAAATAAGTATGCTTGAGGCTATACTTGCACGAGGAGACAGACGCACTTCACGTATCTTGCTTGAAGCAAGAAAGCTGGGAGCATGCCTTGACGGATGGAGCGAACATTTTTCAATGGATTTGTGGAGGGAAGCTATAGAAAACTCAGGAGTTGACATAGATTTTTATACGACACGATCACGTTCATATGACGAAGTTCTTCCATGGGATATAATTGATAGCTCAATTACTAAGGAGTTTTTCATCTCAGAAAACGAAAAGGCAAAGAATGTAACAACTACCTGCGACTGCAGATATAACTGCAACAACTGCGGTATCAACAGAAGAACAGTCTGCAAGCAAGGAGGTATATATGAATAGATATGTCATAAAATTTTCAAAGGAAGGATATATCCGTTATATATCACATCTTGATATGCTGAGACTTTTCAAGCGCGCCTTCAAAACCAATGATGTGCCTTTAGATTATTCTCAAGGGTTCAATCCGCATCCTAAGATGGGATTTGCTCAGCCTCTTTCTCTGGGATATACAGCATCTTGTGAATACATCGAATTTGAAACGGTAACACCTTGCAATATGTCGGAAATAAAAGAAAAGATGGCGACGTCTATGCCTGAAGGAATAACAATCATTGACGCTTTTCCTATTGATATAAAAGCAAAGTCTCTTGCATCAATAGTTACACTTGCTCTTTATACAGTAACTATGCCACGTGATCTGAAGCTTAGCGCTGATGATATGAATGCTTTGCTCAGGGACTACCTTGCTCAGAATGAAATTCTGGCAGAAAAAAAGCAGAAAAAAACAAAGAAAATTATTGAAAAAGATATTAAAGCACAGATAAAAGGGCTTGAATGCTATGAAGCTGACGGCGTACTGAAATTAAAGATGCTTCTGGATTGCGGAAGCAATTCGAATCTGAGCCCGGAAGCTGTAATCACTACATTTGCTAAATTTGCGGGTATAGATGCTCCAAGATATGAGTACAACGTAAACAGAGATTATATAGTGTTCGAAAATAATTATATACCCGGCCAAAAATAAGCTTGATTTCCCCATACTTTGATAATAGACTAAAAAGAAAACGGGGGAACGAGAGATGAATAATTTAAATCGATACGTAAGCAGGGTAAAGAGTCTTTTGAAAGGTAATGTGTTTTTCTTTAAAGATAATAAAAAGCTTATAAAAGCAGCGGCAACTGTAATGATTATAGTTGTCGCTTTGGTGTTTTTTGCAGGGAAAGGGGAAAAAGACACAATTAAGGTTCCAAAGGATACTATTGCAAGCAGTGAATCGAAAGAAAAGGTAAACAAGGCAGAAGAAAAGAAGGATAAGAAGGAAATTCTGGTGGATATAAGCGGGGCAGTGGTTGAACCGGGTGTTTATACCGTTAATGAGGGTTCAAGGCTCTACGACGTTATAAGGCTTGCAGGAGGGCTTCATGACAATGCGGATATAGATGCCATAAATCAGGCAGAGGAAGTATCTGACGGGCAGAAGATATATATTCCGGAAGTTGGTGAAGAAAGCTCGTATGCTGACACTGCTTCAGGATCATTTTCTCAGTCTTCAAATAAAAAGATAAACATAAACACAGCAGGTGCTGAAGAACTTCAAACTATAAGCGGAGTAGGACCTTCAACGGCGCAGAAAATAATAGAATATAGATCTGTAAACGGTAGGTTTGCTTCTATAGATGAAATAAAAAACGTAAGCGGCATAGGGGAGAAAACTTTTGAGAAACTAAAAGACTATATCACTGTATAGTGGTTGAAATTTGAGCCTTTCTTTGGTATAATATATTGGATTGTGACGACGCAAAATACATATTAGAAAGGTATGATATAGATGATAACTGAAGAAAAGATTCTTAGAATAAACCACCTGGCAAAAAAAGCTAAGTCAGAGCTAGGGCTCACTGAAGATGAAAGAGAAGAACAGATGATTCTCAGAAGAGAATATATTGATTCATTCAAGGCTAACCTTCGTGCACAGCTTGAAAACATAGAGATTGTAGACGCCGAAAATTAAATATCAGTTTTTTTAATAATTTTGTTTGATTTGCAAGTAAAAAGGTATAATATAAAACAGTAAAACATTAGATATAAAGGAGCTGATATTATAATGAAACAAGTATATTTGGACTACTCAGCAACAACACCGGTAAAAGAAGAAGTACTGAGCGAAATGATACCTTACTTCACACAGGAGTTTGGTAATCCTTCCAGTTTATATACACAGGGGCTTACGGCCAAGACGGCGCTTGACAAAGCGAGAAATCAGGTTGCACAGCTCGTAGGCGCAGAAGACGGAGAGATTTATTTTACAGGATGCGGAACAGAAGCTGATAATTGGGTAATTCTCGGAGTTTCAGATGCACTAAAAGCAAAAGGAAATCACATAATCACATCGAAAATTGAACATCATGCGATTCTTCACTCATGCGAATATCTCGAAAAACACGGATTCGAAGTAACTTATCTTGATGTAGATAGCGACGGACGAGTTAATCCTGAATCTTTGAGAGAAGCAATAACAGACAAAACAATTCTCGTGAGCATTATGCTTGTGAACAACGAGGTGGGTACTGTTCAGCCAATCAAAGAACTTGCGAGAATGGCAAAGGAACACGGTATTCTGTTCCATACAGATGCTGTACAAGCTATAGGGAATATTCCGGTTGACGTAAAGGATCTTGGAGTTGACTATATGTCCATGTCCGCACACAAGATTTACGGGCCAAAAGGAACCGGCGCTCTATATGCAAGAAAGGGAGCAAAGCTTCAGAGCTTTATCCACGGCGGAGCACAGGAAATGAAAAGACGTGCAGGCACAGAGAACACCGCAGGTATCGTAGGTTTCGGAAAAGCAGCTGAGCTTGCAAAAGAAAATCTCGAAAGCCATATTGAGCACTCAAGAAACCTGAGAGACTATCTTGCAGATAAAATAAAAGAAAACATAGAAGACATTCAGATTAACGGAAGTATGGAGCACAGACATCCGGGAAATCTGAATGTAGCATTTAAATATATCGAAGGAGAATCAATCTTGCTTCTTCTTGATGCATTTGGAATTGCAGTTTCGACAGGGTCTGCATGTTCTTCCAAATCACTTACTCCTTCACATGTGCTGACAGCGCTGGGTGTTCCGGTAGAGATGATACACGGAACAGTAAGATTTACTGTAGGTGATTTTACAACGAAAGAAGATATTGATTACACAGTAGAAAATTTAACAAAAGTAGTAGCAAGACTTAGAGAATTATCCCCTGTAAATCAGGAGAAAGGTTGGTAATATTATGGGACTATATAACGATACAGTAATGGATCATTTCATGAATCCAAGAAACGTAGGAGAAATTGAAAATCCGGACGGAACAGGAACTTACGGAAGTCCTGTCTGCGGAGATATGATGCAGATACAGATAAAGGTTGAGGATGACAAGATTGTAGATGCCAAGTTCAAGACTTTCGGTTGTGGAAGCGCTATCGCATCATCAAGCATGGCAACAGGAATGATTATAGGTAAGACTATCGATGAAGCATTGGCTCTTACAAACCAGGAAATCATCGATGAGCTAGGTGGACTTCCTGCAGTAAAGGTTCACTGTTCAGTTCTTGCAGATCATGCTATTAAATCAGCAATTTATGATTATGCACAGAAGGCAGGAAAAACTTATGCAGGACTCGAAGGATTCGACCCTGATGATGATGGAGAAGATCACGATCATGGAGAAATTGAAGAATAAAGTTTTACTTGGATTAAGCGGCGGTGTTGACAGCACGGCCGCCGTTTTAATGCTAAAGAAAAAAGGATTTGACGTTACAGGATATTATTTTGATGTTTCCGGAAATAATGCTGAAGGCCTTGCAAAAGCAAAGCTTGCAGCTTCTCAGCTTGGAATTGAGCTAATGTCAGAATCTGTTAAGAGTGAGTTTGAAGAAACTGTTATATCCAATTTCTGCAGCGAATACAGCTGCGGAAGAACCCCAAATCCATGCATTATATGTAATCCGATGATAAAATTCAAAAAACTGATAGAAGCAGCTGATAAGATAGGTGCACACTATATAGCAACAGGACATTATGCAAGAGTGAAGGAAATTGACGGAAAGCATTATATTCAGATGGGAGTAAACCAAAAGAAAGATCAGTCTTACATGCTTTACAGACTTCCTGAAGGAATAATTTCAAGACTGATTCTTCCTCTAGGCGATGTAGATGACAAGGCAAAAATCAGGGATCTGGCAAGATCTGAGAATCTTTCTAACGCAGATGATTCCGACAGTCAGGAAATCTGCTTTATAGACGACTCATTTTCAGGATATGAGGAATTTCTTAGAAAAAGAGGATTTAAATCTGTAGAGGGTAATTTTGTTGATAAAACAGGAAAAGTTCTTGGAAAACACAAGGGTCTTTGCAATTACACAATAGGACAGCGAAAGGGACTTGGAATTGCACTTGGAAAACCTGCATTTGTTACAGAAATAAATCCAAAGGATAATACTGTAACTCTTGGAGAAAATGATGACCTCTTCAAAAAAGAGGTTTACTCATCCGGAAATGTTTTCACTGATTCTGACTTGGTTCTTCTTGAAGCCGGACTTAAAGTCAAAGCCAAGATTCGTTATGCCGCAAGGCCTGCAGCGGCTGTGATTTTTGATGCCGGAAACGGCATGGTAAAAGCGATATTTGAAGAAGCTCAGAGAGCTGCAACACCGGGTCAGTCAATTGTATTTTATATTGATGACATCGTGATTGGTGGAGGATTTATAGAATGGACAAAATAGCAAAGGCGCGCAGCGAATATGACAGATGGTGCGAAAAAGCACTTGATAACGGAATAAAAAACGAGCTCTTGGCATTGAGGAATGATGAGGATGAGCTGATAGAAAGTTTTTACGGAAATTTGAAGTTCGGAACTTCCGGTATAAGAGGAATTCTCGGCTGCGGAACGAATAGAATGAATATTTATGTCGTGAGAAGAACGACTCAAGGGCTTTGCAATTACCTGAAAAAAAATTATGAAAAACCTTCGGTTGTGATAGCTTATGACAGTAGGAAAAATTCGAGACTTTTTGCAAAAGAAACTGCGCAGATAATTTCAGCCAACGGAATTGATGCATATCTGTTTAGCGAGATAACACCTGTTCCGGTACTGTCTTATGCAATAGGAAATCTTGGCACTACGATGGGAGTAATGATTACAGCCAGTCACAATCCAAAGATTTTCAATGGATACAAAGTCTACAGCAGTGACGGTTATCAGGTTGTGGGAGATGTTCCGGATAAGATTTTGGATGAGATAAACAACCTTGATTTCTTTGATGATTTTTACTTTTCAAATGATAACATTATTGAGCTTGATGACACAATAAAAGAAAAGTTTACAGACGATGTTGTATCAATGATGCCTTTAATCCCGCCAAAAGAAATTTTGAACAATCTTTCGGTGGTATATACGCCTTTGAACGGTGCGGGAAACAAATACGTACGCAAGCTGTTTGAGAAGGCAGGATTTGAAAATGTGCATATTGTAGAGGAACAGGAAATGCCTGATTCTAACTTTACAACTTGCCCAGTGCCAAATCCTGAAAAACTTGCAGTTTACGACAGGGCTTTTAAACTGTATGACAAAGTAAACGGAGATATTATAATCGCAACAGATCCCGACAGCGACAGAGTTGGGGCCGCGCTCACATATGATGACATGAAAATCAACCTTTCAGGAAACCAGATAGGCATTCTTATTCTCAAATTCCTGTGCGAACACAGAAAAGTTGCCGAAAATAGCTTTATCATGAAAAGCATTGTGACAACACCCCTTGCTGAAAAAATAGCTGCGTCATACGGAATCAAAACGATCAACACGCTTACAGGATTTAAATATATAGGTGAGCAGATTGCAGAGCTTATGAACAGCGGAAACCAAGAGAAATATTTCTTTGGTTTTGAAGAAAGTAACGGTTTCCTTATAAGTCCATTTATTCGTGACAAGGACGGTGTCAGTACTGCGTTAATCATTGCAATTATGGCTGCAGTTTATAAACAGGAAGGCAAAACCCTTATAGATAAACTTCAAGAAATATATGATGAATATGGAAGATGTATTGACAAGACAAAAAATTTCGTATTTGAAGGAATCAAGGGAATTGCAGTTATGCAGGACATTATGAAATATTTCAGAAATGATGTGACTTATTCTTTGGGCAAAGTTAAGATTATCGAAAAAACGGATTATCTGGCCGAAGACACAGGTCTTCCGAAAGCTGATGTAATAAAACTCAGTTTTGATGATAACTCCACTGCCATAATACGTCCTTCTGGGACAGAACCGAAAATCAAAGTTTATATGTTCAGTGAAAAAGGACGATCTGAAGGAGAAAAAGAAATTACACGCATTATGAAAGAATTTCAAACTATACTTGATTAGAAATTCGTGATATACTTATTTAGATATACACATTTGTAAACAGGAGGTTATACCTATGGAGAAACTAGGTTTAAACGAAATAAGACGCTTATTCAGAGAATTTTATGTCAGCAAGGATCATTACCCTGCTAAGAGTGCATCTCTGATACCGCAAAACGATAAATCACTGCTTATTATTAATTCAGGAATGGCACCTCTCAAACCATACTTTGCAGGACTTGAGACACCACCTGCAAAGAGAATGACTACATGTCAGAAATGTATAAGAACAGGCGATATAGATAACGTCGGAAAAACATCAAGACACGGTACATTCTTCGAAATGCTCGGAAACTTTTCTTTTGGAGATTACTTCAAAGAACAGTCTTTGACATGGGGATGGGAATTCATAAAAGATGTTCTTCATATGCCTGAAGACAAGGTATGGGCAACAGTTTTCGAAAATGATGACGAAGCAGTAGAAATTTGGAAGAAGCTGGGCATGCCGGAAGAACGTATAGTAAGACTGGGAAAGGACGATAATTTCTGGGAAATCGGTCTTGGACCATGCGGACCTTGCTCAGAAATCTACTTTGACAGAGGCGAAAAATACGGCTGTGGAAAAGAAGACTGCAAACCGGGATGCGAATGTGACAGATATATCGAATTCTGGAACCACGTATTTACTCAGTTCTCAAAAGAAGAAGACGGAAGCTACAGCAATCTCGAGCATCCTAACATCGATACAGGTATGGGCCTTGAGAGACTTGCATGCATCATGCAAGGCGTAGATTCTATCTTTGATATAGACACTATCCGTTATATTTTGGATGGAGTAGTTGAAAAATCAGGTGTAGAATACAAGGACGGAGAAGCGGAAACAGACATTTCAATCAGAATTGTCACTGACCACCTCAGATCTGTTGTATTTATGATTGCAGACGGAATTCAGCCTTCAAACGAAGGAAGAGGATATGTTCTCAGAAGACTTATCAGAAGAGCTGCAAGACACGGCAAAATCCTTGGAATCAAAGGAACATTCCTCAGTGAACTTGCTCAGCGCGTAATTAACATTTCAGGCGAAGCTTATCCTGAACTTGTTGAAAAAGCAGAATATATCAAAAAAATCATAAAGGCTGAAGAGGACAGTTTTGCTTCAACTCTTGACCGCGGATGCGAAATTATCGGTCAGTACATCGAACAGATGAAGGAAGACAACTGCAAAGTTCTCGATGGAGAAAAGACTTTCAAGTTATATGATACATACGGATTCCCTCTGGAGGTAACTGAAGAAATCTTAGAAGAAGAAGGCTTCACTTGTGATGTTGACGGATTTAACGCTCATATGCAGGCTCAGAAAGAGCTTGCTCGTTCAGGCAGAAAATCGGCAGATGAAGAAGGCTGGAAAGAAGCAGCTGAAGCATTAGACCTTCCTAAGACTGAATTCACAGGATATACTGATGTGGAATCAGATTCTAAAGTATTAAAGATTCTGTCAAAGGACGGAATCGTAGAAAAGGCTTCAGAAGGCGAAACAATTACTGTTTACCTTGACAAAACACCATTCTATGCAGAGGGCGGCGGGCAGATTTACGATAACGGATTTATGTCAACTGGAGACTTCAGAGCAGAAGTTCTGTCAGTTTCAAAAAGTCATGATCTGTTTGCTCACAAGGTTTCGGTTATATCAGGTGAAATAGCTGAAAGTGACACTGTTCACTGTAATGTTGACTATATCAGAAGAAACAGTATCAGAAGAAACCATACAGCTACACATCTTCTTCAGAAGGCTTTGCGAGATACTCTCGGAACTCATGTTGAACAGGCAGGTTCTTCTGTAGACGAAAACAATCTTCGTTTTGACTTTACTCACTTCGAAGCACTTACAAAAGAAGAACTGCAGCAGGTTGAAAATATTGTAAACCTGAATATTGCGAAGTTCCTTCCTGTTACATGCGTTGAGACAACAATGGACGAAGCACAGAAGATGGGTGCAATGGCACTTTTCGGAGAAAAATACGGAAACACAGTTCGTGTAGTAAACTGCGGAGATTTTAGTGTGGAACTATGCGGAGGAACACATGTAGATAATACAGGTCAGATTGGTATGTTCAAAATTATGAACGAATCAAGTGTTGCTTCAGGCGTAAGAAGAATAGAAGCTAAAACAGGCTTTGGTGTTCTTCAGGTTGCAAAGTGCTGCGAAGAAATTATAGACAATACTGCAAAAGCTCTCAAGTGTAATGCTTCTTCTATCGATGAAAGATCAGAAATCATAGTAAAAGAACTCAAAGAAGCGAAGAAGGATATCGAAGAGCTGAAGAAGGCATCTATCGGCGGAGAACTGGACAGCATGATTGCAGAAGCAAAACAGATTGGAGATGTAAAGCTTATCACTAAGCGTTTTGATGACTTTGATATCAACGACCTCAGAGGAATTTCCGATGAAATTAAAGCTTCAAATAAGGGCATTGTAATGGTATTTGCAGCAGTAAACGAACCAAAGGTAACATTCATGGTTTCAATAACTGACGACCTTGTGGAAAAAGGAATGCACGCAGGAAAAATGATTAAAGAAATCGCAAAAGCAGCAGGCGGTGGCGGCGGCGGAAAAGCTGACATGGCACAGGCAGGAGCAAAGGACTCTTCAAAAATTTCATCTGCATTTGCGGTTGCAGAATCCCTGATCCAGTAGTATAATTTAAGTAATTCAACGGGAGGTAACTAAATGGAAAGAAAGACTATAATGTTTGATGCCGCTAAAACGCAGCAAAAGACCACAAAAGAAGTACTGGAAGCTGTTTTTGAAGCGCTTGAAGAGCGCGGTTATAATGGAATTGATCAGATGGTTGGATATATTCTTTCCGGAGATCCTTCTTACATAACAAGCTATAATAATGCGAGAACAATGATAAGCCGCATTGACAGAGACGATCTTGTAGAAGAAATTCTAAAAGAGTACCTAAAAAAATAGCATTATAAGCGGTGGGAATATTTCCACCGCTTTTTTATAAAATTTACAAACCAGAAAGGTAGACATTATGAGAAAAATAGCCCTCGATGTAGGCGACAAGACAGTTGGTATAGCACTTAGTGATGAGCTGGGAATTACAGCACAAGGACTTATGACACTTGAACGAGTAGGTATAAGAAAAGACACAGGCAAAATTCTCGATCTCGTAAAGGAATACGACTGTGATACTATAGTTATGGGCCTTCCTCTTAATCTTGACGGAGGCAACAGCATACAAACAGAAAAGGTTCACGAATTTCGAAAAATGCTGGAAAACAAAATGAGAAGTACAGGTATAAAAGGTGTCGAAATCGTTTGGCAGGACGAACGATATACAACAGTTATGGCAGAGCGCGTTTTGATTGATGCTGACTTATCCAGAAAAAGAAGGAAAGAAGTTATCGACAAGCAGGCTGCTGTTTTAATCATGCAAGGTTATCTGGATTCCTTGGCAGTTAAGAAAAGCAGAGGAAACAACTAATCACGAACTTTTTAATCACATGTCACGTTATGAGTTCGTAAAATGACCCGTTTAGTCGTTTAAAATCAATTAAACCTCTTCAAAAACCACAAAATTTATGAACTTACATTGAATAACAAAGACATGTATGATAAATTTATTATAGATGTTTTTGTTATTTGTTTTTTTGAATTGAATAAATTATAAAAGAGGAGAACCATGAAGAAAATAGGAATTATAATGGGAAGCGACAGCGATCTTCCTGTAGTAGAAAAAGCTATGACAACTTTGGATGAATTCGGTGTACCTTATGAAGTGCATGTTTACTCAGCACACAGAACACCTGCAGAAGTTAAGGAATTTACAGCTAATGCAAGAGCTAACAGATTTGGAGCTATCATAGCTGCTGCCGGAAAAGCAGCACACCTTGCCGGTGCAATTGCAGCTGCAACAACTTTACCTGTAATAGGCATCCCTGTTAAGTCATCTACTCTTGATGGTCTTGACGCACTGCTTTCAACTGTACAGATGCCCGGTGGAATTCCGGTTGCGACAGTAGCTATAGATGGTGCTCAAAATGCAGCGCTTCTTGCAATCCAGATGCTAGGTATCGAAGATAAAGAAATCGCAGCAAAGCTTGATGCACAGAGAAAAGAAGCAGAAGAAAAGGTTCTTCTAAAGAACAAATCAATTGAAGATAAATATAATAAATAAGAGGTGGAAAAATGGGAAATTTAAGAGAAGAATGCGGCCTGTTTGGAGCATTTTCAAGTGAAACACAGAATCTGGCAGGTACAACATATTACGGTTTATTTGCTCTGCAGCACAGAGGACAGGAAAGCTGCGGCATAGTTGTTAACGATAATGGAGTATTTAACTACTATAAGGATACAGGACTTGTAAACGACGTTTTCACACCGGACATTCTTGACAGTCTTGGAGAAGGAAACATGGCAATCGGTCATGTAAGATATGGAAAAGCCGGAAAGTATGACAGACTTAACGCACAGCCTGTTGTAGTAAACCATCACAAAGGCAGAATGGCGCTTGCTCACAATGGTGCTCTGGTAAACTATTATCAGCTTAGAGAACAGCTTGAGTTAGAAGGATCAATCTTTCATACAACAAGTGATACAGAAGTAATTTCTTACCTTATCACTAAGGAAAGAATCAAAACAAACTCAATCGAAGAAGCTGTGAACCACACTATGGAGAAGCTTGACGGAGCATATTCTCTTGTAATCATGTCACCTTCCAAACTTATTGCAGTAAGAGATGAATACGGATTCAGACCTCTCTGCTACGGTCAGAAGGAAGACGGAACATATATCGTTGCATCAGAGACATGCGCTCTTGATTCAGTAGGCGCAAAATTCATCAGAGACGTTGAACCGGGTGAAATTGTAGTATTTGACCAGAACGGTGTAAGATCAATCACAGATCATTGCAACAAGAAGCCTCGTCGCCTCTGCATTTTCGAACATATCTACTTTGCAAGACCTGACTCAGTTGTAGATGGTGTCAGCGTTCATGATGCAAGAAAGAAGGCGGGTGCATGCCTTGCAATTGAAAACCCTGTAGAGGCGGACGTAGTAATCGGTGTTCCTGACTCAGGACTTGATGCTGCATTGGGATATTCAATTGAATCAGGTATTCCTTACGGAATCGGTTTCATCAAGAACAAATATATTGGAAGAACATTTATCGCACCGGGTCAGAAACACAGAGAAGACAAGGTGAGAATCAAACTGAACGTTCTCAAACAGACTGTTAAGGATAAGCGTGTTGTTCTTGTAGATGACTCAATCGTAAGAGGTACAACAATTACGAGAATCGTAGATCTTCTTCGTGAAGCAGGAGCTCTGGAAGTTCATGTAAGATCAGCAGCACCTCCGTTTACAAACCCTTGCTACTACGGAACTGATGTTGATTCAAAAGAAAATCTCATCGCATGCAAATATTCAATCGAGGAAATCAAAGATATCATAGGAGCAGACAGTGTAGGCTTCTTAAACGAAAGTGACCTTAACCTTTTGATCGGAACAGAACCATGTGAAGGATACTGCTACGGATGTTTCAGCGGAATATATCCTACAGCTGCACCAATCGAAAGCGACATAAACAAATTTGATAAGAAAATCAACAAATAGGGCAAAGATTACCAAATCGTTATTTTAATGTTAAGTATAGGAGAAAGAAAATGGAAAAGAGTTTCAGCGAAAGCTACAAAGCGGCAGGAGTAGATATTACAGCAGGATATAAAGCTGTAGAGCTTATGAAAGAGCATGTTGCAAAGACAATGGTATTTGGAAACACTTCAGATGTAGGCGGTTTTGGCGGACTTTACGAGCTTGATATAGAAAACATCAAACAGCCTGTTCTGGTAAGCGGAACTGACGGTGTAGGAACAAAGCTAAAGATGGCATTCCTGATGGACAAGCATGACACAGTTGGAATTGACTGCGTTGCAATGTGCGTAAATGACATCATCTGCGTAGGCGCAAAACCTTTGTTCTTCCTTGACTATATTGCAACAGGCAAGAATGTTCCTGAAAAGATGGCTCAGATTGTAAAAGGTGTTGCAGAAGGCTGTATTCAGTCAGAAGCTTGTCTGAACGGCGGAGAAACAGCTGAAATGCCTGGATTTTATCCTGAAGACGAATACGACCTTGCAGGCTTTGCTGTAGGTGTTGTTGATAAATCAAAGATTCTTGATAAGGAATCAGTGACTCCTGGAGATGTAATTATCGCATTACCATCCTCCGGTGTTCACTCAAACGGTTTCTCACTGGTAAGAAAGGTTCTTGATGTAGAAAACAGCGACATCAAATCACCTGTAGAGGAGCTAGGCGGAAAATCAATCGGTGAAACTCTTCTTACACCAACAAAAATTTATGTTAAACCTATGGTTAGACTATTTGATAGCGTAAAAGTAAAATCAGTTGCTCATATCACAGGCGGTGGTTTCTACGAAAATATTCCAAGAAGTCTTCCAAAGGGCGTTGGCGTTAAAATCAACAGAGAAGACATCAGAGTTCTTCCAATCTTTGATCTTATCGCAAAGAAGGGAAATGTTCCTGAAAGAGATATGTTTAACACATTCAACATGGGTGTCGGAATGACATGTATCGTTGCTCCTGAAGACGTTGATGCTGCAATCGCAGTACTTAAGGAAAACGGTGAAGATGCATATGTTCTGGGTACAGTTGTAAAAGAGGAAGGCGTAGAAATATGTTACAATGCAAAATAGCAGTTCTCGTTTCCGGAGGTGGAACGAATCTGCAGGCGATAATTGATGCATGTGATGAAGGAATAATCAAAAGCGGAAAAGTCGTTCTTGTTTCTACTGCAAACCCAAAGGCTTATGCTCTTGAACGAGCAAAGAATGCCGGTATAGAAACTTATGTGTTTTCCGAAGAAAAAGATCTTGCTCAGAAACTGCGAGAAAAAGAAATTGACCTTATTGTTCTCGCAGGATTTCTCAAGATTCTAAGTGCTGACTTCATCGCATCTTTCAGAGACAGAATAATTAATATACATCCATCACTTATACCGTCCTTTTGCGGTAAAGGATGCTATGGCCTGCATGTACACGAAAAAGCACTGGAATACGGTGTAAAAATTACAGGTGCCACAGTTCATTTTGTTAATGAAATTCCTGATGGTGGGAAAATCATATCACAGAAGGCTGTAGAAATTTTGGACGATGACACTCCTGAAGTTCTTCAGAGAAGAGTTATGGAGGAGGCTGAATGGATTCTTCTTCCAAAAGCTGTAGAAGATATTTCGGAAATGATTGTGAAAGGTGAGATATAATGAACGTATACGAAACTAAAAGTTTTCATGATAGAGTAGACGGAAATCCGTATGTGGGCAGAGGAATCATTCTCGGAAAAACGCCTGACGGAAAGAAGGCAGTAAGTGCATACTTTATTATGGGCAGAAGTGAGAATAGCAGAAACAGAGTTTTCTTAGAAGAAGGGGAAAACATCATGATAAAAGCTTTTGATGAATCAAAGCTGGAAGATCCTTCTTTGATAATTTATTATCCTGTAAGAACTCACGAAAACAGGCTCATAGTAACTAACGGAGATCAGACAGATACTGTTTATGATTTCATAAAAGAAGGTAAAACATTTGAAGACGCTCTTATGACAAGATGTTTTGAGCCTGACGGTCCTAACTGGACACCTAGAATCAGCGGAATGATTACATTTAATGACAATGACTTCACTTACAAAATGAGCATTCTCAAGAGTGCTGATGCAGAGGGTACAGAGTGTAACAGATATTTTTATAACTATGCTCCTATTGCAGGTCTGGGTCATTTCATTCATACATATGTTACAGACGGAAATCCGATTCCTACATTCCAGGGAGAACCTGAGAGAGTTCTCACTGACAATGATATTGACGCTTTCACAAAAGAGCTTTGGGAAAGTCTCAATGAACAGAACAAGATTTCTCTTTATGTAAGATATACAGATCTTGCTGATGGCAGTACTGAAAGCAGAATGATCAATAAAAATAAGTAATTAATTCTAGTTACGCACGAAAGAATGGAGATATACAAATGAAAGAGTTTGAACTGAAATACGGTTGTAATCCAAACCAGAAACCTTCAAGAATCTACATGGAAGGCGGCGAAGACCTTCCAATTGAAATCCTGAACGGTAAACCGGGATACATTAACTTTTTAGATGCTTTTAACAGCTGGCAGCTCGTAAAAGAACTTAAAGAAAGCCTTAACATGCCTGCAGCTACTTCATTTAAGCATGTAAGTCCGACAGCTGCAGCAGTTGCTGTTCCTATGGACGAAACTCTAAAAAAAGCATGTTTTGTTGATGATATTGAAGGTCTTGACGATTCACCTATTGCAACTGCATACGCAAGAGCAAGAGGAACAGACAGAATGTCATCATTCGGTGACTGGGTTGCACTGAGTGACACATGTGATGCTGTTACAGCTACAATCCTAAAAAGAGAAGTATCAGACGGAATCATCGCACCTGATTATACAGACGAAGCCTTAGAAATTCTTAAATCAAAGAAAAAGGGCGGATATAATATAATCAAAATCGATCCTGAATATGTTCCTGAACAGTTGGAAAAGAAACAGGTATTTGGAATCACTTTTGAACAGAAGAGAAACGATCATTTGATTAAAGCCGAAGACTTTACTCAGATTGTAACAAAAAACAATACACTTTCCGACGAAGCAAAGAGAGACCTTGTAGTAGCACTTATAACTCTCAAGTACACTCAGTCAAACTCAGTTGCTTATGCAAAGGACGGTCAGACAATCGGTGTCGGTGCAGGTCAGCAGTCAAGAATCCACTGTACAAGACTTGCAGGAAACAAAGCTGACTTCTGGCATCTGAGACAGGCTGACAAAGTTATCAACCTTCCTTTTAGAGATGATATTGGTCGTGCCGTTCGTGACAATACTATTGATGTATATCTCGGAGATGAATTTGAAGACGTTCTGAGAGACGGCGAATGGGAAAAGCTCTTCACAGTTAAGCCCAAACCTTTCACAAAGGCTGAACAGAGAGCATATCTTGATACAATAACAGGTGTATCACTGGGAAGTGACGCATTCTTCCCATTTGGTGACAATATCGAAAGAGCTAAGAAGAGCGGCGTATCATATATAGCAGAACCGGGCGGCTCAATGAGAGATGACCTTGTTATCGAAGTTTGCGACAAATATGATATGGTCACTGTATTTACAGGGCTCAGACTGTTCCATCACTAATATATCAGGAGGATTTGACATGAAAGTAATGGTTGTAGGTGGCGGCGGAAGAGAGCACGCTATCATCAAAAAGATAAAGGAAAGTCCAAAGGTTGATGAAATCTTTGCTCTTCCGGGAAACGGCGGAATTGCAAAAGATGCAAAATGCGTTGATATCGGCGCAAAAGACCTTGAAAACATCGTAAAATTCGCAGTTGACGAAAAAATCGACTTTGCTGTAGTTGCTCCTGATGATCCACTGGTTCTGGGACTTGTAGACCTGCTTAATGCAGAAAATATTCCTTGCTTCGGACCAAATAAGGATGCAGCAATAATCGAAGGCAGCAAGGCATTCTCAAAAGACCTAATGAAGGCTTACGGAATCCCAACTGCAGAATACGAAACATTTACAGATATGGATGAAGCACTGGCTTATTTAGATACATGCAAAATTCCTGTAGTAGTTAAGGCCGACGGTCTTGCACTTGGAAAAGGCGTTATAATTGCAGAAACAAAGGAAGAAGCAGTAGATGCTGTTAAATCCATGATGGAAGACAAAGTATTCGGCGACAGCGGAAGTTGCGTAGTAATAGAAGAATTCTTGGAAGGTCCTGAAGTGTCTGTACTTGCTTTCACTGATGGAAAGACCCTCATTCCTATGGTATCCTCAATGGATCACAAACGTGCTCTTGACGGCGACAAAGGCCTGAATACAGGAGGTATGGGAACTGTAGCTCCAAATCCATACTATACAGAAGAAGTTGCTGAACAGTGCGAAGAAGAAATATTCCTTCCAACTATGATTGCAATGAACAAAGAAGGCAGAAGCTTCTCAGGATGTCTTTACTTTGGTCTTATGATTACAAAAGACGGTCCTAAGGTTATTGAATACAACTGTCGTTTCGGAGATCCTGAAACTCAGGTAGTTCTCCCACTTCTTGACAGCGATTTATTTGATATAATGCTCCACGTTTCAGAAGGAACACTGGATCAGGCAGATGTAAACTTCAGCGATGATGCTGCATGCTGCGTTGTAATGGCTTCAAAAGGTTATCCTAAGTCATACGAAAAAGGCTTCGAAATAACAGTTGACGAAGGAGTAGACAACGTATACATTGCAGGAGCAAAGCTTTCAGAAGACGGAAAACTGCTTACAAATGGCGGAAGAGTTTTAGGCGTGACAGAAAGAGGCGCTGACATTTCAGAAGCAATCAAAAAAGCTTATGACTCCGTTGAGAAGGTGCATTTTGACAATGCGTACTATAGAAAAGATATCGGCAAAAAAGCTTTAGCAGCAAAGGAGGACTAATAATGGTTTATAGAATTTATGTAGAAAAAAAGAATGAATTTGCACATGAAGCTCAGTCACTGAAAAATGATATCCAGAAACTTCTTCAGATTGAAGCTTTAGAAGATGTTCGCATTGTGAACAGATATGATGTTGAGGATCTTGAAAAAGATTTGTTTGATTATGCTGTAGGAACTGTTTTTTCAGAACCACAGGTAGACAATGCATTCGAAAAAATCGAAATCAAAGGTGACGAACAGGTATTTGCTGTAGAATATCTGCCGGGGCAGTTTGACCAAAGGGCAAACTCAGCTGCTGAATGCATCCAGATTATAACAAAAGGGGAGAGACCTGTTGTAAGAACTGCAAAGGTATACATTCTGACAGGAAATCTTTCTGATGCACAGATTGAAGAAATCAAGAAATTCGTTATAAACCCTGTAGAAGCACGTGAAGCTTCACTTGAAGAATATGATACTCTAAAGGTAGAATACGAAATTCCTACAGAAGTTGCTGTTTTGGACGGATTTATCGCCCTTGACGAAGCAGGACTCAAGGAATTCTTAGAAGATTACGGTCTCGCAATGGATTTAGCTGATCTTAAATTCTGTCAGGATTACTTCAAAGAAGAAGATAGAAATCCTACAATCACTGAAATCAGGGTAATTGACACATATTGGTCAGATCATTGCAGACATACAACTTTTAATACTACAATTGACAGCGTAAAATTTGACGATCCTGAAATTCAGGCAACATATGAAGACTATATCAAAACAAGAGAAGAACTGGACAGAACAAAGCCGGTTACTCTGATGGATGTAGGTACTCTTGCAGGAAAATACCTGAAGAAAAAAGGTCTTCTTGCAAAGCTTGATGAATCAGAAGAAATCAATGCATGTACAGTTAAAATCGATGTAAAATTCGGCGATGAAACCGAAAAATGGCTACTTCTGTTTAAGAATGAAACACATAATCATCCTACAGAAATCGAACCTTTCGGTGGCGCTGCAACTTGTGTCGGCGGAGCTATCAGAGACCCACTGTCAGGAAGAAGCTATGTTTACACTGCAATGAGAGTTACAGGTGCAGCCGACCCGCTGAAACCTGTATCAGAAACTCTTAAGGGTAAACTTCCTCAGAGAACAATTGTAACAACTGCTGCAAGTGGATACAGTTCATACGGTAACCAGATTGGTCTTGCTACAGGTCAGGTAGATGAAATTTATCATGACAACTATGTTGCAAAGAGAATGGAAATCGGTGCTGTAGTAGCGGCTGCTCCTGAAGAAAACGTAAGAAGAGAAAGACCTGTCGACAGCGACATTGTAATTCTTCTCGGTGGCAAAACAGGAAGAGATGGCTGCGGCGGTGCTACAGGTTCATCAAAATCACATACTACAGAATCCTTGGAAACTTGTGGTGCTGAAGTTCAAAAGGGTAATGCTCCTGAAGAAAGAAAGATTCAGAGATTATTCAGAAATCCTGAGGCATCAAAGATGATAAAGAGATGTAATGACTTTGGTGCCGGCGGTGTATCAGTAGCAATAGGAGAACTTGCTGATGGTCTTGAAATTAACCTGAATGCAGTTCCTAAAAAGTACGATGGTCTTGATGGAACTGAACTTGCTATTTCAGAATCACAGGAAAGAATGGCTGTAGTAGTTGCAAAAGAAGACGTAGAAAGATTCTGTGAGCTTTCAAGAGCAGAAAACCTCGAAACTTCAATAGTTGCAGAAGTAAAAGAAAATCCATATTTGAAAATCTTCTGGAACGACAAGGCTATTGTGAATATTTCAAGAGCATTCCTTGATACAAACGGCGCAGAAAAGCACATAGATGTTGAAATTCCAATGCATAAAGACTTTGGAAAAGAAATAAAAGATACATTTGACAATATGTATATCGATCTTGCAGGAGATCTTAATGTATGCTCAAAGAGAGGTCTGTCAGAAAGATTTGACTCAACTATCGGTGCAGGAACTGTACTTATGCCATTTGGCGGAATCAAGCAGAGAACACCTATTCAGGCTATGGTAAACCTTGTTTCTTCAGAAAAGAAACATTCATCAACATGTTCAGTAATGTCATGGGGCTTCAACCCATTTATTTCAACAGCAAGCCCATATCATGGAGCATATCTTGCAGTTGTTGAATCAGCATCAAAACTTGTTGCTACAGGTGCATCATTTAATGAAGTTTATCTGTCATTCCAGGAATACTTCGAAAAACTCATGAAAGAGCCAACGCGTTGGGGTAAACCTTTCGCTGCAGTACTAGGTGCATTCAAGGCACAGAAAGACCTTGGAATCGCTGCAATCGGCGGAAAAGACTCAATGAGCGGAACATTCGAAAATATCGACGTTCCACCTACACTTGTATCTTTCGCAATTACAACAGATGATGTTAAGAATATTATTTCACCTGAATTCAAAGGAGTTAACCATAATGTTGTTCTGTTAACACCTGAATATGGCAAAAGCGGACTTCCAACAGGCGAATCACTAAAAGCTCTTTACAAT
This sequence comes from uncultured Clostridia bacterium, assembly GCA_938034165.1. Classification (GTDB taxonomy): domain Bacteria; phylum Bacillota; class Clostridia; order Peptostreptococcales; family Anaerovoracaceae; genus CALHKP01. Next base: position 23,758 of record CALHKP010000001.1, read on the forward strand.
GATGTAACTCAGCTTATCAAAGGCGGCATGGCAATCAGTGCTTATACTCCGGGATATGGCGGTGTTGCTGAAGCTATCCTTAAGATGACAATGGGTAACGAAATCGGCTTTGCTTATGAAAACGAGCTTTCAGATACACTCATATTCGATTACTCATATGGTGCATTTGTTCTTGAACTTGCAGACAATGTTGAGCTGGAAGGGGATAACATTACACTTCTGGGTCACACAAAAGAAGCAAAAGAAATCTCGAAGGGCGATGTAGTATTAACATTCGAAAAGCTTTACAATATTTACGAAAATAAACTGGAACCTGTGTTCCCATGTAACATTGAAACTACTGATATTGATAAAACAAAGTTTGAGTACAAGGCTACAGAAAGACCACATGCATCATATACAGTTGATGTTCCAAAGGTTCTGATTCCTGTATTCCCTGGAACAAACTGCGAATATGACTCAGCAAAAGCCTTCAGAAAGGCAGGCGCAGACCCTGAAATCTTTGTTATAAACAACCTGAGTGCAGAATCAATTGCAGCCTCAGTTGAAGAATTTGCAAAGAAGGTTAAGGAATCACAGATTATATTCATTCCGGGTGGTTTCTCAGGCGGAGACGAACCTGACGGATCAGGTAAGTTTATCACAGCATTCTTCAGAAACCAGGAAATCAAAGATGCAGTAACTGATTTGATTGATAACAGAGAAGGTCTTGTAGCAGGTATCTGTAACGGATTCCAGGCGCTTATCAAGCTAGGCCTTGTACCATACGGCAAGATTATCGATACTGATGAAAACTGCCCAACATTAACATTTAATGAAATTGCAAGACACCAGTCAAAACTTGTAAGAACAAGAATCGCATCAAATAAGTCACCATGGCTTGCGAATACAACTACTGACGAAATCTACACAGTTCCTATTTCACACGGTGAAGGAAGATTCATCGCTTCAGAAGAACTGATTAAGGAACTTGCTGATAATGGTCAAATTATCACACAGTATGTAGACTTAGACGGAAATGTGACTGATGATATCCAGTTCAATCCAAATGGATCATATTGTGCAATCGAAGGTATAACTTCACCGGACGGAAGAGTTCTCGGAAAGATGGGACACTCAGAAAGAATTGGTGAAGGCTTATACAAGAATGTTCCGGGCAAATTTGACATGCAGATGTTCAAATCAGCTGTAGAATATTTCAAATAAGAATAAACAGTAATAATGAAAACAGCGATGCAGATATTTTTCTGTGCCGCTGTTTTTATATACATATAATATTAATATCGGTTTTCTGATAATTCTATAAGACTGCAGAACCGGTTGTATATTCAACAAATCTAAAAGACGTCTCCCTAACTATTCCCAAAATTGTAATTTTGGGAATAGTTGCTCATCAGGCAAATAACCAGCCTTCTCAGGAATGCATCAAAATCAGTATGCCTGTAAGACTGGTTATTATTGGATAATGTATGAGTTTGTAAGGTTTTTTCGTCGATAAATATATCAAAGTGAAAAATAAAATCGCTCAAATTGCCTGTTTTTTGATAAGCTTTTTCGCATAAATGCTGTGAAGAACAATCAAACCTAATAATTGCATATTTGCTTGAATTTACTATATACTAGTTAACAGGAACAACAAGTTCCTGGCCGGCCTGAAGATAGTGGCTATCCAGTTTGTTGATAGTTTCTATCTCGTAAATAGTTTTTCTTATGTCTTTATCACTGTTGTCGCAGTTTTCGCTTGCAATGTTCCAAAGTGTATCACCGTTTTTAACAACTACAGTTCTGTATTCCTGAGTTTCGAGACCACTCGCATTACTGAATCCTAATACAGCCGTCGTCAGTGTAAAGAATAATACAATTACTGTACTTACAAATATGGTGAATCTGAATTTAGATTTAATTCTATAATTAGTAAACATTGTCATGCCCTCCTCTTGCGTTCTGTTAAACATCTGTTCTTTTCTATAATAATAGCACTGATGTTCACAAAAGTCAACACGTTTTAAACATTTGTTCTTCTAATTATATTTTTGTTTTTGATGCTATAAATCTTATTATAAACTGAGTTGTAAGATCCTTTGGTGGTTTTGGATTAAGCTCGATTGTGCCTCCATGAGCTTCTATTATCTTTTTTACAAAAGCGAGACCAAGTCCTGAACTGTGAATTGTTGTGTCAGTACGTGCTGCATTGCTTGTAACGAAAGGTTCAAACAGAGTATTTGCTATGCTTGGCTTAATTCCCGTACCATTATCCCCTATCAGCACTATTGCTTCATCACGTGTAAAATGAACTTTGCAAAACAGTGTGGAGCCAGGTGGTGTGTATTTAAAGAAGTTATTGAGCAGATTATCAAAAGCTCTGTTCATTTTGGTAGTTTCTATATTACAAAAGAACTCCTGTTCAGGGATGTCTATTTCTATAGCATATCCATAGTGCTCAAACTGATCAAAATTGTCAGCTAGGTAGCTTCGGAGATATTCACCCAGGTCTGTAGGATGTGAGCTCGGAATATAATCTGCTCTTTCCATAACCATATATTCATGGAATTCATTTATAAGGCTGTTTAACTGCTCAGTTTTCTTTGTTATCTTTTCGAGATAAGCAGGTATATCTTTCTCCGCCACAAGCCCATCCTGAATAGCTTTGCTATAACCCTGTATTACAGTAATAGGAATTTTGAGATCATGAGATATATCTGAAATTATCTTTTCTTTTTCGTGTGAAAGTCTTTGATTTTCAAGTTCTGCAGCGTAAAGCGCAGATGACATCTCATTAAATCTATCTATAATATTAACAAATTCTTTAGGTCCGCTATATTCGATCTGATGTCCCGGTCCTTCTATTTTCACTTCGTACATAGTTTTATCCAGAAGTTTAAAAGGTTTATAAAGTTTACGATAAAGGAAATACGTAAACAATATGAGAAGCAAAATGTATAGGAATCCAAAATCAAAGAGTATACCTTTTGCTGAATCATACATTCTTCCAAAGTTTGCCTTGTACCCTTTTGGGCTATAGCAGATCATTGTTCTCATTTTGCCATCTTTGTCGGTAAATGTTATCTTTGAAAATGAATATTTGTTGGTTGCTGTTTCACTTAGGAATCTGTATTCTTTTGCAGAAAGCTGCTTATTTTCCATACCAGCCGAAGAATAGATTACATTCAAATTATTGTCTATAATCATTATTCTTGTATCGGTGGTTCTGTCATCGTTGAGTCTCTCAACTGTTATGAGTTTTCTGTTTTCGTTTGGTGATTCATTGAAATCAAATACGCGAACAGTCATCTGATTCTTGTAATTTGAAATCATAGAAAGTTCTTCGTTTGTGTACTTTTGCCCTATTGATTCTTTGTTGTTAGAAAATATAATTTCTTTATTGTCATTCAGAATCTGGATAATAGAGTTTTCCCCAAGAAAATCATATACCTTAATTTTTGAATACTGGCTTATGTCTTGTTTAGAATACGCTTTTGCGAGTTTTTCAACCTGAACATTCGTTCTGGGCATCCTATAATTTACAAGTACAATATTCATTGCAATAATCGTTAGAATCAAAGTTATAACAGAAAAAAGCAGAAATCTTGTAATTATAATTGTAGAAAAGCGCCCTTTTATCTTACTGTTTTTTTTCAAATTTGTATCCAAGCCCCCTGACATTTTTTATGTATTCGGTATTATCATTTTCACTTTCGAGTTTACTTCTGATTTTAGAAATATGTACAGAAAGTGAATTGTCATCTGACTGCATATAGTCGTCACCATAGATATAATTGCAAATTTGTTTCTTGGTAAGAACCTTTCCGGGATCTTTCATGAGACAATATAATATGCGGTATTCTGTTACTGTAAGAGGTATGGATATACCGTCTTTTCTGACTTCCATCTTGTCTTTGTCAATCAGTATATTACCGACTTGAAGTATACTGTCAGGCTGTTTGCTATTGTTTAACACATAATATCTTCTTATTGCAGAGTTTATACGTGCTATGACCTCAAGCGGATTGAAGGGTTTGGTGATGTAATCGTCTGCCCCTACATCAAGTCCAAGAATTACTTCTGAAGGTGTGTTCTTTGCCGTTATAAATATGATTGGTATATTGTAGTTCTTTCTGATATAAGTAGCTACTTCGTAACCGTCTTTTTCGGGCATCATAATATCAAGAAGCGCCAAATCTATTTTGTCATTTTCTATCGTTTCTATGGCTTCTTGTCCGTTATTACATATAACAGTATCAAAATTGCTGTTCTGTAAATACAATTTAAGTACATCTACTATATCTCTATCATCGTCTGCTATCAATATCTTGTGCATAATTACTCCCTTTTCTCTAATTAAACATCCCATTATATATTATTATACTACAATTAGCGAATAATAAAAGACTATCCCTTACGAGATAGTCTTAAATAATCTTAATATAATGTCAATTTTTATAGCAAACCTGCACCGAATAATGGAGCAAATACTACTGAAACGATGGTCATCAGTTTGATAAGGATATTGATTGATGGACCTGATGTATCTTTAAATGGGTCACCAACTGTATCTCCTACTACTGCAGCTTTGTGAGGTTCTGAACCCTTACCGCCGTAGTTACCAACTTCGATGTATTTCTTAGCATTGTCCCATGCGCCACCGGCATTAGCCATCATGATAGCAAGAAGAACACCTGATGAAAGAGCACCGCCAAGCATTCCTGCAAGAGCTTCTCCTCCAAGTACGAAACCTACGAACAGAGGTGCAACGATTGCCATAAGTCCAGGAATAACCATTTCCTTAAGAGCGGCACCTGTTGAAATATCTACGCATCTAGCATAGTCAGGTTTTGAAGTTCCTTCCATGATTCCCTTGTCTTCACGGAACTGTCTTCTTACTTCTTCAATCATCTGGTTAGCAGCTTTTCCTACTGAGTTCATTGTAAGAGCTGAGAATAGGAATGGAAGCATTGCACCAAGGAAGATACCGATGATAACGATTGGGTTTAAAAGATCCACTGAAGTGATTTTTGCAACTTCTGCATATGATACAAACAGAGCTAATGCAGTAAGAGCAGCTGATCCAATAGCAAATCCTTTACCAATAGCAGCTGTAGTGTTACCTACTGAGTCAAGCTTGTCTGTGATTTCCCTAACTTCTTCAGGAAGTTCAGCCATTTCTGCAATTCCACCAGCATTGTCTGATACAGGACCGTAAGCATCAACCGCAACAGTCATACCTGTTGTTGAAAGCATACCTACAGCTGAAAGAGCAATACCATACACGCCTGCAAAGTTATAAGCAACATAAATACCAATAGCGATGAAGATGATAGGAAGAAGTGTTGACATCATACCTACTCCAAGACCGCTGATAATTGTAGTTGCAGCACCTGTCTGTGACTGTTCAGCAATTTTCTTAACGAAGCCGTAGTCAGCTGAAGTATAGATTTCTGTAATCTTACCGATTGCGATACCTACTACTAAACCTGCAATGATTGCATAAGCATAAGTGAAATCGCCGAGTAATTTCTTGCTCAGAATAAGTGAAGCAATAATTACAATTATACCACTGATGTAAGTACCTGTGTTAAGTGCCTTAGCTGGGTTTACATTGTCTCCGCCTCTAACCATTGCGATACCGATTACTGAAGCAAGGATGCCGATACCTGCAAGGATTAGTGGGAATACAGCTGCTGTAGTAGTTGAGAATATAGCCTGTTCAGGAGCTTCTAATACCGCAACTGCAGCAAGAGTGATAGCTGAAATGATTGAACCAACATATGATTCGAAAAGGTCTGAACCCATACCTGCAACGTCACCTACGTTGTCACCTACGTTATCAGCGATAACTGCAGGGTTACGTGGGTCGTCTTCAGGAATTCCTGCTTCAACCTTACCTACAAGGTCAGCACCAACGTCAGCAGCCTTAGTATAGATACCGCCACCTACTCTTCCGAAGAGAGCCATTGATGAAGCACCAAGACCGAATCCTGTGATTGATTCTGTAACTGTAGCAAGATCTAGGAAACAGAAAATAAGACCAAGGCCAAGAAGACCAAGACCTGATACGCAAAGACCCATAACAGCACCACTTCTGAAAGCAATCTTAAGAGCCTTTGGCATGCCTGATTCCTTTGCTGCATAAGCAGTTCTTACGTTACCTTTAGTTGCAACGTTCATTCCAAAGAATCCTGCAAGAACTGAGAAAAGAGCACCAACTACATACAGAACTGCAGTTGTCCAGTTTCCGAGTCCAAATCCGATAAGTAAGAAGAGAACAGCAATTACAATAACCATTGTCTTGTATTCTCTCTTGAGGAAAGCCATCGCACCTTCTCTGATATATCCTGCGATTTCTTTCATTCTGTCTGTTCCTTCTTCAGCTTTTCCAATCCATGATGCCATGCAGAATGCAAAAACAAGACCGATTGCAGCTGAAATAGGAGCAATCCAATTCAACATAAAATAATACCTCCTCTTTCGCTTAAAACAACAAGCGTAAGCGACTAGACTAAGTCGCTTACGCTTAGAAAGCGATTTAAATAAAATTTAAATTGACACTATTAATATAAAGTCACAATTGCAAGTGACAATACAATAAACAAAACAGCAGCTACAACAGTTATCTTTTTCAAAATTGCATCATAGCCTTTGCTTTTCTTTTTTCCGAAAAGCTGCTCAGCACCGCCGGCAATAGATCCGGAAAGACCGTCACTGTTACCTGACTGTAAAAGCACGCTTGCAATCAGAAAAATACTAACTATAGCTAATATTACCATTAACGCAGTATGCATGTACCCTACCTCCTTAGATTCTAACCACTTAACTTTATCATATCAACACTTAAAAATCAAGTGTATAACAATTAAAAGTTAATTATATCCATAAATTTATCAGGCACAAGGCTTGCACCACCGACAAGTGCTCCATCAATTTCGTCCATATTCATGATTTTTGTAGCATTTTCCGGTTTTACGCTTCCACCATACTGAATTATTACTTTATCGCAAGTTTCTTCACTGTAAAGATTCATTACAGTTTCTCTGATCATTTTGCACATTTCTTCGGCCTGTTCAGGAGTTGCAGTTTTGCCTGTTCCTATAGCCCAGATTGGCTCATATGCGATAACAAGTTTTTCAACCTGTTCTGATGTAAGACTGTCAAGATCTTTTTTTATCTGATCGGCAACTACATCGTTCTGAGTACCGGCTTCTCTTTCCTGAAGATTTTCTCCAACACAGAGAATAGGTGTAATATCACTGTCCGAATATAGCTTTTTGAGTTTCAGGTTTACTGTTTCGTCTGTTTCACCAAAATACTGACGGCGCTCAGAATGGCCTATAATGCAGTAATCAACGCCTATTTCCTTAAGCATATTTACTGAAATTTCACCGGTATAAGCACCTTCATCAGCAAAGTGAACATTCTGTGCTCCTACACCGATGTCGCTTCCTTTGAATGCGTCTACAAGAGCTTCAAGCTGTGTAAAAGGTGCACATATTGCTGTTTTTACATCAGTATCCTTGTAAAGCTCTCTAAAAACTTTCGCAAATTCAAGTGCTTCTGCAGTTGTCTTATACATTTTCCAGTTACCTGCTATAAATGGTATTCTCATAATCTATACTCCAATCAATGTCTATTTATCTTCTATTATAGTTATTCCGGGTAGTGCTTTACCTTCGAGATATTCGAGAGAAGCACCGCCGCCTGTAGAAATATGACTCATCTTTTCTGCAAGGCCAAACTGTTCAACTGCAGCAGCAGAATCTCCGCCCCCAATGATTGTAACAGCATCTGAATCTGCAAGAATTTCTGCAACAGCTTTAGTTCCTTTTGCAAAGTTTGGCATTTCAAATACTCCTACAGGACCGTTCCAAACGATAGTCTTTGCTTTTCCAAGTGTTTCCTCGTAAAGCTTAACTGTTTTTGGACCTACGTCAAGTCCCATCATATCTGAAGGAATCTTGTCACAGTCTGTAATTACAGTTTCTGTATCATTATTGAATTCCTTTGCACAAACTATATCTATAGGAAGGATAAGTTTAACGCCTGCGGCTTCTGCTTTTTTGATAAGATCCCCTGCAAGGGCAACGTTGTCACTGTCAAGAATAGAAGTTCCGATTTCGTAACCCATTGACTTGAAGAAAGTATAACTCATACCTCCTCCGATAATCAGTGTATCAACCTTCTTAAGAAGATTTTCTATTACTGTAATCTTGTCGCCAACCTTAGCTCCACCCATGATAGCACAGAATGGTCTTTCAGGATTTTCCAACGCGCCTCCAAGGAATTTTACTTCTTTTTCAATAAGGAATCCTGATACTGCCTGCAGATAGTCAGCAACGCCTGCAGTTGAAGCGTGAGCTCTGTGAGCAGTTCCAAAAGCTTCCTGAACAAAGAAGTCACCTAGCGAAGCCAATTCTTTAGCAAATTCAGCATCGTTGTCTGTTTCTTCTTTTCTGTATCTTACATTCTGAAGAAGAAGGATTTCACCTTCCTTAAGCTCTGCCGCAGCTTTCTTGACAGTATCATCAACAACAACCGGGCAATCTGCAAATTTTACAGGTACATTGACAAGCTGGCTTAGTCTGTCAGCAACTGGTTTCAGGCTGAATTCAGGTTTTGGTTGTCCTTTTGGTCTTCCGAGATGTGACATCAGAACAATTTTTGCACCATTTTCAATAAGATACTCAATTGTAGGAAGTGCAGCCTTAATTCTTGTGTCATCAGTAATATTCTGTTCGCCGTCAAGCGGAACATTAAAATCACATCTTACAAGAGCAGTTCTTCCTTTTACCGGAACATCTTTAATAGTTTTTTTCATTTCGTTACCTCTTCAATAATTATTTTGCATTATCAACAGAGTACATGTGTCTGATCAGGTTCAGAATCTTGCTTGAATATCCGTATTCATTATCATAGAAAGCAATCAATTTGAAGAATTTGCTGTTCAGTTCGATACCTTCTCTTGCATCAAAGATTGAAGTGTGAGCATCTCCAATGAAGTCTCCTGATACAACTTCGTCATCAACATATTCGATTACGCCTTTAAGTGTAGTTTCTGAAGCTTCTTTTACTGCTTTGCAGATTTCTTCATATGAAGTTTCTTTTTCAAGTACAACGTTAAGGTCAACTACTGATACATCTGCAGTTGGAACTCTGTAAGAAATACCTGTCATCTTGCCTGCAAGTGAAGGAATTACAAGTCCTACAGCTTTTGCAGCGCCTGTTGTTGAAGGAATGATGTTTCCGAATACGCTTCTGCCTGTTCTCCAGTCCTTCATTGAACGAGCGTCAACAACTTTCTGCTTAGCTGTTGCTGAGTGAATAGTTGACATAAGACCTTCTTTGATTCCGAAGTTATCTTCAAGAACTTTGCAAAGTGGAGCAAGACAATTAGTTGTACATGAAGCGTTTGATACAACATGCATATCTGTTGTGTATTTGTCGGTATTTACTCCGTAAACAAAAGTTGGTGTTTCCTTATCCTTTGCAGGTGCTGAAATGATAACTTTCTTTGCTCCTGCTTTGATGTGATCCATAGCCTTTTCTGTTGTTGTGTAAGCTCCTGTAGCTTCAACAATATATTCAGCTCCGCATTCTGTCCATGGAATATTAACAGCTTCTGATTCGCTGTAAACCGGCACTTTCTTTCCATCAATGATGATACCGTTTTCGTATTTTTCCAGTGATTTTGGGAATCTGCCAAATGTTGAGTCATACTTCAGCATGTAAATAAGATAATCGATATCTGCATTACGAACATTGATACCTGCAAGTTCAATATCAGGCTGTTCCATTGCTGCTCTGATTACTACTCTACCAATTCTACCAAATCCACTGATTCCAACTTTAATTGCCATAATTTACCTCCATATCTCTTACATTAAGAATTAAAGTTTAATATATTTTAACAGTTTTACATCACTATAGATGTCTAAGCAAATTACCCGGTAACCTGCTACCGGGACATTGGTTAAAAACGTCTTCTTTTTGATGAAGACAGGATATTCATATCCTCTCTATATTTTGCCACAGTACGACGTGATATTTCAATACCTTTTTCTTTTAGTTGCTGTGCAATATCTTGGTCACTGTATGGTTTTTTTTGATTTTCACCATCTATTATTTCTTTTATTATTGACTTTATGCTGTTTGAGGACACACTGTCGCCACCGCTTGACTGAACTCCACTTGTAAAAAAGTACTTAAGTTCAAATACTCCCCTACTGCACTGCAAGTATTTGCCGTTAATCGAACGGCTTACTGTAGATTCGTGAACGTCCACTTCCTCTGCAATCTGCTTGAGTGTAAGGGTCTTGAGAAAGCGTTCCCCTTTATCAAAGAAATCCTGCTGATATTGCACTATGGCACTTGCAACATTATATATGGTTTGCTTACGCTGTTCAATGCTTTTTATCAGCCACATTGCAGAATTAAATCTGTTGTTAAGATATTTGTTAAGTTCATCGTCTTCTTTTGCTTCTGATGAAAGTTTGTTGTAATAAGAACTTATCATAAGATGAGGAACACTGGAATCATTATTTGTAACAACGTATTCTCCATCTATCTTTTCGACGTAAATATCCGGAATTATATATTTAATGTTTTTTTCTGAGTCATACTGAGCACCGGGTTTTGGTTCTAATGATTTAATCAGATCCGAAATTTCCTGAGCTTCGGCATTTTTTATTCCTATTTTTTTTGCTATTACCGCAATTTTGTTTGCAGCCAAATCTTCCAGCATGTTATTAATGACAAATTCAATCTCATCCGTAAGTAAGCCCTTAGATGCCAGCTGAATTATCAGGCATTCTTTAAGATCCCTTGCGCCTACTCCAGCCGGTTCAAAGGTTTGAACCACATCAAGAGCCTTTTCGACAATTTTGGGGGACATGCTCAAAGCTGTAGCAATCTCATCTACGGAAACTGTAAGATAACCGTTTTCATCAATCGCTTCAACTATATAGGTTCCTGCCCTAAGTTTATCGCCTTTCAGTTTTGAAAATTGAAGTTGCTCCAGAAGATAGTCCGTCAAAGTTGTTTTGATTGCGACATACTGTTCATAGCTGTAGTCTCCGTCGTCATCGTTAGGAGCGTATTCCCACTGCTTATAAGTGTTCTCCTCATAATTTGATTCCACTATCTTGTCACGAATATCAACATCCTCAAGGCCGGAAGGTTTCTCCGACTCAAGAACAGGATTCTCTAGCAGCTCGTTCTGTACAAATTCGGATAATTCCTGATTATTAAATTGTAAAATCTGAATAGCCTGGATAAGTTCAGGGGTCATTGCCAATGTCTGCTTTTGCTCAATTGTCAACGAATATCCGAGTTTCATATAATCATCCTTTCGTATCATTTACATATGCAATTATTATACCATAAAGAAATTTATAATAAAAGCTTATTAGGTCAACCGGCATAGAATAATTGAGTATTCCCGGGCTTAAAACTGCCGTACTATTTTAAATTCGGAAAATCAAGCTGTCTAAGCGCTTCGAACAAAATTATATTGGCACAGTTAGATAGGTTAAATGAACGAAGTCTCGTATCTGCACTCATAGGAATCCTTATGGCCATATCCTTGTGTTCTTCTATGAAGTCTCGCGGAAGCCCTGCAGTTTCTCTTCCGAAAAGGAACATATCCTCGTCTCTGTATTCCGGTTTTGTATATAGCATCCCACCTTTTGTTGTAGCAAGAAACATTCTCTTATCTTTATATTTTTCCATAAATTCGTCAAGACTCTCATGAATTTCCAGTTTAACATGTTTCCAGTAATCGAGTCCGGCTCTCTTGACAGCTTTGTCACTGATAGAAAAACCAAGAGGTTTTACAAGATGAAGCATGGTATCTGTAGCTGCGCATGTTCTTGCGATGTTGCCGGTATTGGGCGGAATTTCCGGATTAACAAATACAATATGTAATGACATTTCTATCTCCAATCTGTTATTAGACAATTTTTAAAATCAATATTATATATTATATCACAGGTGAAGAGGTATATACCACAAAAACTCTTAATTCCAATGTCAAGGGATTCTGAAAATGTCCCGAAAATTTTTAAACATTAGCACCGGTTTC
>CALHKP010000002.1 GCA_938034165.1 uncultured Clostridia bacterium
CTAAAGGATGAGCCAATGGCTTATTTAATTTACACACATTATATCAACATAACCAAAACTCAAATCCGCGCTGTTTTCGGAGCCAAAATTTACAGTACGATTTGAAGATGTGGCAATCTGCGCTGTACCAAGCTCGAAAATTTACAGTGCAGATTGCGACTATTGGAATATGCACTGTTTTTGACTATTGTGTGGTTGATGGTAATCGATTAAGAGTGGTCAAAACGCATTGTATTGTTGATGGTAATCGACTAAGAGTGGTCAAAACGCATTGTGTGGTCGATAGCAACCGACCAAGCGCGACCAAGCATGACCAAGAGTCGATAGCAATCGACCAAGCGCGGCAGTGTATGACTAGAACAGCTAGGTGACTAAAAATATTGTATAGTCTCGGTGCTTTTCACCAATGCTTTTGTCCTATAGGGGATTTTTCTATGCTTTTAGCGGCTTTTGTGGTATAATTAATCAGTTATAGGGAAATTTGTTAGGAGGTTTAACATGACTGAATTACTGGCTCCGGCCGGGAATATGGAAGCACTGAAAGCGGCCGTTTCAAACGGCTGTGACGCTGTATATCTAGGAATGCAGAAATTTGGTGCAAGAGCTTATTCATCAAACTTTGATAAGGAAAGTCTGCAGGAAGCAGTAGAATATGTACATCTCAGAGCTGTGAAGGTGTATGTGACAATGAACACAGTTGTTTACGAAGACGAGCTGGAGGAAATGAAGCATCAGCTTGATATTCTCAACGAAATCGGTGTAGACGGCGTTATTGTGCAGGATCTTGCAGTCTTTGATTATATAGTTAACAACTTTGTTGATATGGAAGCCCACTGCTCAACCCAGATGGGAATAGACGACCTGGAAGGAACTCTTCTGTTCAAGGAAATGGGCGCAAAGAGAGCGGTTCTTGCCCGTGAGGTTGCTATTGACAAAGCAAAGGAAATCAGAAGAAAATCCAAGTTGCCTATTGAAATCTTTGTTCATGGGGCGCTTTGTGTATCTTATTCCGGAAACTGTCTCATGTCAGGCCTGATTGGCTACAGAAGCGGAAACCGCGGAAGATGCGTAGGTTCATGCCGTAAGCAGTATGAGCTTGTGAACACCGCAACAGGCGAATCCTTCGGAAAGAGCTACATTCTGTCAACAAAAGACCTTAATACAATCGAGCATATTGACGACCTCAAGGAGCTTGACTCCCTGAAAATTGAAGGCAGAATGAAGGAACCTGTTTATGTTGCAAACGTTATTTCCAAATACAGAGCGGCAATTGACGGAACTGCCACAGAGCAGGACATGGACGATCTAAAGAAGACTTTTAACAGAACTTACACCAAGGGCTACCTCTTCGGTGAGGACGTAAAAAACATATCGAATATCAGACGGCCAAACAATTTCGGGTACGAAATCGGAACCGTAACAAAGTCCGTAAACGGCATGTACGAAATCAAGCTGACAGATACTTTGAACCAGAATGACATAATCAGAATCGCCCACGGCGACGAGGACGTGAACCTGTCAGTGGTAAGGCTGTATGACAGAGACGAAAATCTCATAAACAGCGCGAACAAAGTCTGCTACATCCGAGTAAAGGAAAAGCTGTCGGCAGGGGACACTGTCTACAAAACCAAGGATTACAAGTATTACAAGGATCTGGAGAAGATTCTGGATCGTGAGTTCAGAAGATTTGACCTGAATATGAAGGTTTACGCTTATCCGGGAGCAAAGCTTGTAATTGATGCGGAAGGCATGGGTGTTCAGTACATGTACGAAAGCGAAGATGTGCTTCAGGAGGCTGTGAACAATCCGACCACCGAGGAGCAGGTTACCAAACAACTTTCGAGGCTGAACGATACTGTGTTTAAGCTGAACCGTGTAGAGTTTGAATCATACAACGTGTTTGTACCAGCAAAGCTTCTAAACAGCGCAAGACGAGAAATCGTGGAGGCTCTTTATAATCTCAAACTGGAAAGCCAGAAGAGAAGAACCAGAGAGCCGGAAGAAAAAGAAAAAATTACCTTTGATCAGAAAGGACCTTATATAACAGCTTCTGTTTTAACAAAGGCGCAGTATGATGCCTGTGCGGAGATGGGAGTCGAGACCATATACTTTGATAATATTGTAAGAAGAAATCAGAACAATTACGAAGACAGGGAAGGCCAACTTCTCATCGGAGGATATGGCGGAATTTACCGCTACAGAAATTCAAATCCTTTCGTAACCGATTATTCACTGAACGTGGTAAACTCAAAGAGTTGCTACGAGCTTCACAGACTGGGCGCAGAGCGAGTTACTTTGTCCTATGAGCTGAACAAAACTCAGATTGAGGAACTTGTGGAATCTTATTATGAGGCCAACGGCGGATATCCGTCACTTGAGATGATAGTTTACGGCAGAGCGCCTTTGATGTTTACAAAGTATTGCCCTCTCAAGCAGATGAACCTGTGCGGAAAATGCAAGTCGGGTAATTATGAACTGAGGGATGAGTATGGCTCATTTCCTGTGATTTCACACGCAGACTGCACTACTACGATTTTGAATGGTAAGATTTTGAATCTGCTGGATGAGATGCCTGAAGTTAGGAATGTAGAAGCGTTCAGATTGAATTTCACTACTGAGTCAAAGGCTGAGTGCAAGGAAATCATAAGGAAGGCTCAAGGCAAGCTTTCCGGCAGAATTACGGAGTCTGTGTTTAACAGAGACACGGATACGAGAGGTCACTTTAACAAAAAGATTATATAGAAACGGGGAATTGACGATGATACAGATTGAAAAACTGTCTTACGGCGTACCGGCAAAGGAGCTTTATGAGAATATTTCTTTCTCTTTGGAAGCAGGCTCCCACTATGCTTTGATAGGCAGTAACGGATGCGGCAAATCAACCCTTGTGGACATGATTATGCACCCGGATGAGTACTTGTTTGACGGCAAAATCATCAGACAGGATGAGTGCAGAATCGGATATGCCAGCCAGTTTAATATAAGGGAAAAGACGAGAGAATGCACGGTATTTGAATACCTCAGCGAATATTTTGTGAATAGTCAAAAGGAAATCGAAAAAGCCTGTGAGGAAATGGCTGTTGCAGAGGATATGGAAGCTGCTTTTGAAAAGTATCAGAAGCTCATGGACATTCATGAGGCTATGGATGCTGACAATTACGAGAGCAATATCAAGAAGGAACTCAATGTTGCAGGTCTAGGAGACCTTGCAAACACGCAGGTTTCTCAGATAAGTGGAGGAGAGTACAAGCTTGTGCAGATTATGAGGGAGATGCTTCTTGCACCGAACCTTTTGATTTTGGATGAGCCTGATGTATTTTTGGATTTTGCGAATCTGAGCAGTCTCAGCAGTCTAATAAATGATTATAAGGGGACTCTCCTTGTGGTTACCCACAATAGATTCCTTCTGAATCACTGTTTTGATAGGATTCTTCATCTTGAGGATGCTCAGCTTCAGGAGTTTGAGGGCGGATACATGGAATACCGCTGCAGCCTGCTGGAGGAGAAGCTGAGACTGAGAATCCAGAATCTGCAGGAGCAGGAAGAGATTGCAAGGACACAGGAAATGGTGGATATTCTCAGAAAGAGAGCTACGCTGATGGTAAACCCAGTCATTGGGCAGTCAGTAAATGCGAAGCAGTCTCAGCTTGACAGACTCAAAGCGAGACAAATCAAGCCGCCATTTATAGAAGACCGAGAACCGGCAATCAGATTTCCGGAAGTAGAGGCAGCAGGCTTGAGTGCGCCGAGTGAGCCGGATTCGGACGAAGTGATTGGCACCGCGGCTCAGGCAAACACAGCTGCTCCCGGTGCCACTGCAGAAGTTCAGAGCGGGGTAGGTGCGCCGAGTGAGCCGGATTCGGATGAAGTGATTGGCATCGCGGCTCAGGCAAACACAGCCGCTCCCGGCATCTCTGCGGAAGTTCAGAGCGGGGCAGGTGCGCAGGATTCGTTCACAGCACTCGGCAATCCGGACATAGATGCAGAGATTAGTACTTCCGGCACTGCGGATTCAAGGATTCAGGCTTGCCCGGCTGCGGATGCACAGGATGCCGGCCCTGCAGAACAGGCAGAGTTGGCAGGCTCAGGAGCCACTGCAGAGATTAGCAACTCCGGCGCCGGTAGCGCTGCTGCGCAGACCGTGGCTTGTGAAGCTCAGGATGTAACAGGCAGAGTTTGCCGTGCCCCACAGATTACGGATGCGTCACGCCTGGGCGAAACGCAGGACGAAAGCCCGGTGCTTAAGGTTGAAAATTACAGCATCGCGTTTGATGAAAGCTTGCTGGAAAATGTAAGCTTTCATATTCAGCCGGGTGAAAAGGTTGCTGTTGTCGGTGCGAATGGGACAGGTAAAACTACTCTGGTACGAGATATATTGAAGAATGACAACCCGGCGATTAAGCTCGGCGAAGGCGTGAAATTTGCCTGTATGTCTCAGCTCCAGGGCGATGCCGAAACAGAAGAAAAGACTGTCTATGAGCTTCTGTATAATGCGGGGCTTGCAACCAGGGCAGAGATGAACGGGCAGCTGGCGAACTATTGCCTCGGGGATGACTACCTTGACAGAAGGATTCGCCAGCTTTCGGGGGGCGAGCAGAATCTGCTGCAGCTCGCGCTACTGGAGCTTTCCGGTGCGGAGCTTCTGATATTGGACGAGCCGAGCAGTCATCTTGATATATATGCTCAGGCGGCACTTGAGAGAGCTCTTGCTGAGTACAAAGGTTCGGTTCTCATGGTGAGCCATGACTTTTACCTTGTTGCAAATTGTGTAGATTATGTTTTGATGGTGGAGGATAATACTATAAGAAGAATGAGAAACAGAAACTTCAGAAAGCTGGTATATGACAAATATTTTAGCTCCGAATATCTGCAAAGTGACAGACAGAAACAGGAAATAGAGGCCGCAATAACAGCCGCTTTCAAAAAAGATAACCTTGCATCAGTTGAAAAGCTATGTGCAAAACTGGCTGAGATGTAAAACGCGAAGATACTATCCGCTTCTTGGTGGAGATAGGTTTTGCAAAGGATAGAGCTATAGGTTGGCGGAGGATCCCAATTAAACAAGAATCCTCCGCCTTCATTTTTTCGGCAAGAACAACCGACCGATGGCTTCCTTTCATAGAAATCTCTGAAAGGAAGCCTTATAAATGTGTGCCAGGTATGGCGCAAGTCTTACGGGTGAAAGTCCTGTCACGGGTATTTACCGCCAAGTGTAGCGAACCACAAGCCGAAGACAGCAATGTCTAGGGGGAGGAAGTGGTGTAGCAAAACCGTTGAGCCTACGAACAGAAACTGGATATGAGGCTAAATGGCGGGCGAGATTGCTAACCAAATCGAAGCCCAAAAGGTAAACGTAACGCCAAGAGAGTAAATCCAGAGGTTGTGCGGTGAA
>CALHKP010000003.1 GCA_938034165.1 uncultured Clostridia bacterium
TGCCGGTCGCCAGCATCTTGATCTCAGCATATAGATAGAACTATAGTGTCTTCCTTGCCGGTGGCCTCTCACATGTATCTGGTTTAACTACCGGTGATTATTCGGGCTCATTGCCCACGATCAAGTGACCTGGAATCGGATTTAACGTAGCCCTGTTTCAGCTCGACCGTTCCGTCGTGATGTCGTTGATTAAATTGTTTCTGTCTTTATGCGAAAACAGTG
The DNA here is from genome assembly GCA_938034165.1 of uncultured Clostridia bacterium. Classification (GTDB taxonomy): domain Bacteria; phylum Bacillota; class Clostridia; order Peptostreptococcales; family Anaerovoracaceae; genus CALHKP01. The sequence continues at coordinate 223 of CALHKP010000003.1, forward strand.
TATCCGTTCTTATGAAGCCACATAAGGGCTTTCGATACGAGTTCATCCGGAGCATTGCTGATTCCGCAAATGGCCTTATAAACTGAAGCCCAGAACAGATCGTCAGGGACTTCTTCAACTTCCGGTTGCCCATGTTTCTTCATGTATGCTTCGATCTTGTTGCGATCCAAGCTGAACAGCGCCTCATTGCGCTCCTTTACGAATTCTTCAAGCATCGTCATCTTAATATCTCCTCATCACTAACATTTAGTGTTCTCTTAACGATAAATCAGTATGTTCCATTCCTGTCGGAGCATAGATGTCGATTACATCATGTCTCCGGCCTACAACTGTGCGAACCATTTCTGCTCCGCACTTACTACATCTTACTCTTATCTGGTTTTTCTTGTTTTTCAGCCCCGCAACTTCATTCTTACAGTTCGGGCAATACCAGGAGTAAATCGTCCAGTCCTCCAGCATCGCCTTGCTGCTTTTCGGTTATTTGCGTGGTAAAGGAACGAGAATCTGGCAGCCTTTCAGTTGATATACCGGAACCCGTCGGGTCTTTACATATTTCAAAACCTGAACTGCATTATGACATTTCTCGCATTCCATCCAGCCGTCGGTTTCATCCAAGTCAAGCTTTTCATTCAAAGCGCCGCAAATTGGGCACTCAACATCTGTAGCATTCAAAACAACACATCTCCAATCGGTCTAAGATATTTGTTTTAGAGGGCCTTTATTACGTGTCGGGCGACGCCTTGCACTTGGAAGCCTTTCACCTTTATGACCTTTCCGGGATAGCGTGCTTCATTTTCATATTCAAGAACAAAGCACTTTTCGTCTTCGTCAAAGCCTCGATATCTTTTCAGAGTGTTCTGATTGTCTTCATCCAGCGCAACGACTATATCCCCTTCGAGAGCAGGGCAATTACGCTCAATGACCAGCAGATCATCTTCGTCGATACCAGCGTCGACCATGGAATCGCCTTTGGCTCGGAGTATGTAAAATTCTCCTTTGCCAAACATAGAAACAGGAAGGCTGACATATTCTTCAATGGCTTCTTCCTCTTCTTCAGGAGAACCGCAACGAATTGAACCTACTAACGGGGCGGATACATAGGCAGTCTTCATTTTGGCACTCTGGGGAGCAGACATGATACCTCTGTCGTAGTCAATCAAACCACGTTCACTCAAAACCTGAATATAACGATGGGTGGTCGAGCGTGCCACACCGACACCTGCTGCGACCTCGTTAATAATAGTCGGGGAAGAGTGATGCTCCTGATAATACTTGTTTACGAATTTCAGGACTTTGTCCAGAGTTTCTTGATTGTATGGTCTCATGTTCAACACCTCTGTTTCTTTAGTGGATAATGTACAATAAGTTGCGCAAATTGAAAATCGCATAAAAGAAGACATAGCTTGCAGGCTCTGGTAGAA
>CALHKP010000004.1 GCA_938034165.1 uncultured Clostridia bacterium
ACCGGGTTCCGTTCCACAATTTTTAGCAATGGCCGGGCTTTTCTGCAAAGAAAGGCCCGGCCATTTTGTTTAAAATAAATTCATAAAGTGCCTATTGACATTCCTTGGGGCGGGTGGTACATTATATTTAGCACTCAGGGATGATGAGTGCTAATAGAAACAAAGGAAAAGGAAGTGAGCTTGTGGAACTAGATGACAGAAAATGGAAGATTTTTACAGCAATCATTAAAAATTATCTGGAGACTGGTGAACCGGTAGGCTCACGGACGATTTCTAAGTACACGGACTTAAACTTAAGTTCAGCCACGATTAGAAATGAGATGGCAGATCTTGAGGAGATGGGGCTTATCATTCAGCCACATACATCTGCCGGACGAATCCCGTCGGATAAGGGCTATCGCCTGTATGTGGATCATTTGATGAAGACACGTGAAAAGGAAAACAATGAGCTTCAGGAAGTTGTAGTCAAGAGAGTAGACCGGCTTGAGCTTTTGCTAAAGCAGATGGTTAAGGTTCTTGCAGCAAATACCAATTATGCGACGATGATTACAGGACCACAGGTTGGTACAAATAAGCTTAAGTTTTTACAGCTTTCACGAATGGAGGAAGGAAAGCTTTTAGCCGTTATCGTAGTCGAAGGAAATCTTGTAAAGAACACGATTTTAAATATCGAAAGCGACATCAGCGAGGAAGAGCTTCTTAAATTAAATGTCCTCATTAACAGCGCCTTGAATGGGTTGACGATAGACCAGATTAATCTGGGAATCATCACACAGCTAAAGGAGCAGGCAGGAGATTACAGCTGCGTTGTAGGAAGTGTGCTTGAGGCGGTCGCAGAGGCGATCAAACATGAATCGGCACCGGTAATTTATACGAGCGGTGCAAATAATATATTCCGTTACCCAGAACTTTCGGATGAGAAAAATGCACAGCGTCTGATTTCCACATTTGAGGAAAAGGAAGAGCTTGCAAAGCTGCTTGAGGATAATTTAGATAAGAACTCGGAGAGCGGTTCACAGAGCAATTCGGGCATTCAGGTTTATATCGGTGAGGAGAACGGCATGCAGGATATGAAGGACTGCAGCGTAGTAACCGCAAGATATGATTTGGGTGATGGCGTTCAGGGAACTCTTGGTGTGGTAGGACCAAAGCGTATGGATTACGAAAAGGTTGTAGGCACATTGAAGAATTTAAGAGATCAGCTGGATGCAATTTATAAAAAAAATGAACCTTAGGTCAGGCCTGAGGAAAGATCCTGAAAAACAGGAGATAGAAAGGCGGATGTATCGTGACAGACATGGAAAAAGAAACAGTTGCTGATGAGATTCTTGAAGAGACCGAGCAGGAGGCTGCTGAAGATATGAGTCAGGAGCAGACAGATGCACAGGCTGCCGAGAATCAGCCGGATGACAAGGATGTGCAGACAGATGATAAGAAGCGCTTCTTTGGCAAGAAAAAAGATAAGAAAGATAAGCAGATCGAAGATCTGACAGCGCAGCTTGATGATTTGAGAAAACGTAATCTTGCAGAGTTTGAGAACTTCCGCAAGAGAACTGAAAAAGAAAAATCAACCATGTTCGACATGGGAGCAAAGTCAGTTTTAGAGAAGCTCCTTCCAATTATAGATAACTTCGAGCGTGGATTCGCAGGTCTTAGCGAGGAGCAGATGAGCGATCCATTTGTAAGCGGTATGGATATGGTTTACAAGCAGCTTGTAAAAGCACTTGCAGATATGGGTGTTGAGCCTATTGAAGCAGTTGGCAAGCCATTTGATCCAAACCTGCACAACGCTGTGATGCATGTTGAGGATGAGAACCTTGGCGAAAACACAGTTGCTCAGGAGTTCCAGAAAGGCTATTTATATCATGGAAGTGTTGTAAGACATTCTATGGTACAGGTTGCAAATTAAAGTTAGCATATTAGACGCAGCAAAAGCTGCATATTTGATAAAGAAAGATTTGATTACAAAACATTAAAAGATCAATCTAGGAGGAAATTAGATTATGGGAAAGATTATTGGTATTGACTTAGGTACTACAAACTCTTGTGTAGCAGTTATGGAAGGTGGAAAGCCAGTTGTTATCACAAATACAGAGGGTGTTCGTACAACACCATCCGTTGTTGCATTTACAAAGACTGGTGAGCGTCTTGTAGGTGAGCCGGCAAAGCGTCAGGCTGTTACAAATGCAGACCATACTATTTCTTCTATTAAGAGACATATGGGTACTGATTATAAAGTAACAATTGATGATAAGAGATATACTCCTCAGGAGATCTCCGCAATGATCCTTCAGAAATTAAAAGCAGATGCAGAGGCTTATCTGGGTGAGAAGGTAACTGAGGCAGTCATCACTGTTCCGGCATATTTCAACGATGCACAGCGTCAGGCAACAAAGGATGCTGGTAAGATTGCAGGTCTTGATGTAAAGCGTATCATCAACGAGCCTACAGCAGCAG
>CALHKP010000005.1 GCA_938034165.1 uncultured Clostridia bacterium
GAGGAACCAAATTTTACCGTACGATTTAACGATGTGGCAATCTGCGCTTAGTCAAGCTCAAAAAAAAGACAGCGCAGATTGCGACTATAGGCCTATAGCTTAATCTTTATTGAAATCAGTTAAAGTTGTTGAATTCTTGGCGATTTTTGGGTATAGTTATTTTGTATGGAAAAAAATGATTGTAATTATATGACGAAAAAAGAATATATGGCAGCTGATTTTGTAGATAAAGCTGTGAGATTACCTGCAGTAGAAGGTTTGCCACGTCCGGATGTTGGGGGCGATGTGCTCAGATCCATTGTTAAACAGGAAGAGGATGTGGTATATTTTGCTTTTGCTTACTTCGAAGATGCAAATCGGGGAGACGATTTGATTTATGACATGTGGAAGGCGGCAATTGCAGATATTTTTTACGAATCGCTATATTGCGATTTAGTGAAAAAGGCTGAGTTAGAGAGAAAGAGGCTCTCTTCTTTGTATGGCCCCGGATACTTTGGCATGCCTTTAACTGAGACCGCAATAGTTTTGGAAAAAGCAGGAGCCGAAGAAATCGGAATAACTGTTAATGAGTTTTCTGTTATGTTGCCTCCTATTTCGAGGTGCGGATTTTTTGTGCTTAACAGCCGTAAAAACGCAGAATATGAGACGCAGTGTGAGTTTTGCAAAGGAAACAAGTTAGGTTGCAGCATGTGCAGGATATTCGCAGACAGGAGAGAAAATTCTGGTTAAATCCTACTCACCGAGTTTATGTAAATATGGTTATCGGGCATAGATTTTGTATTGCATGCTCTTTGTCAGTTTACAAAAAACGGTCAATATGATAAAATAATTTATTATGTTTAATTATTATTTTGGGATATACGAGAAACGATAGGAGAAACGAAATATATGAGTAGAAAAGAAAGAAGAGCGGCAAAGGAAAAGAAACCAAACGTTTTTAAACGATTTGGCAGTTGGTTTAAGAATTTGAAGACGTGGAAGAAGACTGTACTGATAATTCTTTTGATTATTCTTATTGCGACGGGATGTGTATTTGGATATCTTTATTCCAAGCTGAGTAAGATTAGTGGCGATGATCTTGATTCAAGAGATTTGTCATGCGTTGATGTGGACGGATACATAAATGTACTTCTTCTCGGAGTTGATGCACGAGACATGAAGAGCTTGAAGGATTGCAGAACAGATGCAATCATGATTGCAAGCATAAAAGAAGAAACAGGAGAGGTTCATGTTACTTCGATTTACAGAGATACGTACCTGAAGATGGGCGGAGACGATCTGTATGACAAGGTAACCCACGCATTTTCTTACGGAGGTGCAAAGGAGTCAATCAAGACTGTAAATCAGGCTCTTGACCTTAATATTAAGCATTATGTGGTATTCAACTTTAAGGCTGTTGCTGATGTTGTAGACGGCGTTGGAGGAATTAATCTTGATATACAGGATTACGAAATACAGCAGCTGAACAAATATACTATCGAGACTGCAGAAAATATAGGTAAGAAAAAATACAATCTTGTAGAAGAAGCAGGAAAACAGAAAATCGAAGGTGTACAGGCTGTATCTTACGGCAGAATCCGATATGGCGTAGGCGATGACTTTAAGAGAACTGAACGTATGAGAATTGTTCTCGAAAAATCTCTGGGACGCGTTAAAAAAATGAAGTTTACACAGATTGATAAGCTGATAGACAAGGTACTTCCTCAGGTTAAGACAAATCTTAAGACCATGGACATTCTGACTCTTGCTTGGAAGGTTAAAGATTTTAATATCGTAGGCAGTGCAAGCTTCCCATATGAAGTAAGCACCGGATATCTGAATGGAACAGCATATGTATTCCCTTCGGATCTTGTGTCAGATGTAAAGAAATTCCACAAAGATGTATTTGGGAAGAAGAATTTCAAGCCAAGTAACAAGGTATACGAAATCGCTGAAAACATTGATATCGCACTGGGAAGCAGTACCGGTCAGGGAACTGTTGACCTTGAAGAGATAGAAAAGAATCCTACAGAGGCACCGGAAATCACTCCGGATAATCAGACACCTCAAGAACCTGAAAATCCGGGTGGAGACACTACCGGTGGAGGTACAACCGGCGGAGGTACAACCGGAGGCGAAGTAACGCCGACACCTACACCTGATCCTTCAGTTCCGGGAGGCGGTGGTTCAGAATCGGGCGGAACAGAAGCTCCGGCTGGACAGTAGCAATTACTGCAGCGAAAAAAGTTGCCTAGGCAGTATATAATGAATTTTTAATAGAATATTTTTATGATTAAGGAGATAGAAATGGCAAAAGAAAAAATTAACTTTGACGATGCTGATGTAAAACTAAAGTACAGACATACTACATCACATATTCTTGCACAAGCTGTTAAAAATATATGGCCTGATGCAAAGCTTGCTATAGGACCGGCAATTGACAACGGATTCTATTACGACATCGATATGGAGCACAAGCTGACTAATCAGGATCTTCTGAAAATCCAGAAGGAAATGAAGAAGGTTATTCAGGCTAATTACCCACTGGAAAGATTTGAGCTTCCAAGAAAAGAAGCTATCGAATATATGGCCGAAAGAAACGAAGATTACAAAGTTGAACTTATCAACGATCTTCCGGAAGATGCAATTATCTCTTTCTACAAGCAGGGCGAATTTGTTGACCTTTGCGCAGGACCTCACATGGAATCAACAGGTCAGATTAAGGCTGTTAAGCTGATGAGTGTGGCAGGTGCATACTGGAGAGGCGACGAGCATAACAAGATGCTTCAGAGAATCTACGGAACATGTTTCCCAAGCCAGGAAGAACTCGACGAATACATCAATCGTTTAGAAGAAGCAAAGAAGAGAGACCACAGAAAGATTGGCAAGGAAATGGATCTGTTCGCTATTTTCGAAGAAGGTCCGGGATTCCCATTCTTTATGCCTAACGGAATGATTCTGAGAAACCAGCTGGAAAACTTCTGGAGAGAAGAACACCTTAAGAGAGGATACCAGGAAATCAAAACTCCTCTTATCCTGAATGAACAGCTTTGGAGAACATCAGGTCACTGGGATCACTACAAAGACAACATGTACTTCACAAAGATCGATGATGCTGATTATGCAATCAAACCAATGAACTGCCCTGGTTCAATGCTTGTTTATAAGAGAAAAATGTGGTCATACAGAGATTTTCCTATCAGAATGGGAGAACTCGGTCAGGTTCACAGACACGAGCTGTCAGGAGCTTTACACGGCCTTATGAGAGTAAGAACTTTCACACAGGACGATGCGCATATCTTTATGCTACCTGAACAGATCAAGGACGAAATCGTAGGCGTTGCAAGATTTATTGATGATGTTTACAGCATGTTCGGATTCAAATATCACATTGAACTTTCAACAAGACCTGAAGACTCAATGGGAACTGACGAAGAATGGGAAATGGCAGAAAATGCACTTAAGGAAGCTATGGAAGAACTTAATGTTCCTTATGTTATAAACGAAGGAGACGGAGCTTTCTACGGTCCTAAACTTGACTTCCACCTTGAGGATTCAATCGGAAGAACATGGCAGTGCGGAACAATTCAGTTAGATATGCAGATGCCTCAGAGATTTGACCTTACTTATGTAGGTTCAGATAACGAAAAGCATAGACCTGTAATGATTCACCGTGTAATCTTTGGTTCAATCGAAAGATTTATCGGTATTCTGACTGAGCACTTTGCGGGAAAATTCCCTCTATGGCTTGCTCCTGTACAGGTTAAATTGCTAACAGTTGCAGAAAAGTTCTCTGACTATGCAAAAGAAGTTGCAGAAAAATGTGAAGCTGCAGGTCTTCGTGTAGAACTTGATATCAGAAACGAAAAGATCGGTTACAAGCTGAGAGAAGCAAGAAACCAGAGAGTTTCATACATAGGTGTAATCGGCGAGAGAGAAGTTGAAGCAAACGAACTTTCAGTTCGTTCTTCAAAGGAAGGTGAGCTTGGAACTATGTCGGTTGATGACTTTGTTGCAAAGCTTGTAGAAGAAGTAAGGACAAAGGCTGTATAAGCAAAAATAAAAAAGATAATATTAAAGGAGAGGGCGAAATGCTCTCTCCTGTTTGGTATCAAAATATTAAATTGTTATGCTTCTTGGGCTCTTTCGTCTGTAACGATTGCAACTGAAGCACTTGCGCCGATTCTGTCAGCACCTGCTTCTATCATTTCCATTACTTTTTCGTAAGTTCTTATGCCGCCGGAAGCTTTTACCTGCATTGAGTCACCCACAGTGTCTTTCATAAGTTTTACGTGGTGAGCAGTTGCTCCGCCTGAGTTAAATCCTGTGGATGTCTTTACAAACTGTGCACCTGCTGCTTTTGCGATTTCGCATGCCTTTACGATTTCTTCATCGGATAGCAGACAAGTTTCTAAGATTACCTTTACGATTGCATTATATTCTGCAGCAGCTCTTACTACTGCGTTGATGTCTCTTTCGCAGAATTCGTAGTCCCCTGATTTGAATTTTCCTACATTTAGAACCATATCAACTTCTGATGCACCTACGCAGCATGCTTCTTCTGTTTCGAAGACTTTTGTCGGTGTAGTGCATGCACCCAGAGGGAATCCTACAACAGCGGCGATTTTTACGTCGCAGTCCCTTAGAATATCTGCACAGTCTTCTACATAGCATGTGTTGACACATACTGAGAAAAAGTCGTATTCCATGGCTTCTTCGCAGAGTTTTCTGATATCCTCTCCGATTGCTTCCGGTTTGAGAAGCGTATGATCAAAATATTTGTTTAATGACTTCATTTTTTCCTCCAATCACAAACTAAACTAGCCTCAGTATACCATATTTCAATGTATTTTTGGTAAAAAAGTTATTTTCTTTGACATGTGGGGTAATAAATAATATAATATGTTTCATGTTTAGTAAATGAAAGGAATTTATATCAATGGAAAAAAACTGCAGAATGCTCAAAAGACTAAAATATCTGTCGCTTCCAATGGGACTTCTGATGTTTGAGCTAACAAGGGACAGCTTTGGTATATCGGTTTCTTTTACTTTGGGATGTATTGCAGCAATTGCATTCAGAAGTATAGTTGTTAGGGAACTTTCAAGGCAGGTTACCACAGAACTGGTTAAAACCATAGAAGAGGCAATCAGAGAAACGGCAGATGTTAAGAACATTGTTGAAATCCAGAAGATAAACGGAGGCCTTATTGCAAGAATATATCTGGTAAATGCAGCAGAAAAGACGGCACTTATAAACAATGCCATCAGAAATAAAATCGAAAACTGCAGCCTGAAGAATTATCTGTTTGCAATGCAGATGACTAATCTCAGCACGCCGGGTGCAATCAAAGAAGCAAGAGAAGTTCTGAACAGGCAGCTTCTGGAGGAACTTACAGGAAAGAAGCGAAACGAAGCTAAGTAAGAGGTGGATATGGAAATTGAACTAAAATACAGCATTGATAAATTTAAAGCAGATAAAATTTTCAACGACGAATTCATCCAGAGTATAATGGATGAGGATTCGGAAGAGAATATTCCTATGAAGGCAGTTTACTTTGATACTGAAGACAAGAGACTGCACAGGGAAGGGATTGCATTCAGAGTAAGACGCGAAGGTTCGGCGTTTATTGCGACACTGAAATGGAACGGAAGCAGCGATGACGGAATGCACAAGAGAGAAGAAATTAATATTCCTACAACTGAGGCAAAGATGAAGGAGCCGGATGTGGAAATTTTTGAGCAGAGTCAGATGTATGAGACTCTGAAAAAGGTAATTGGATCACGTAAACTGATTCCACTTATTACTATGGATTTTAACCGTCATCAGGCAAGAGTTGATAACGGTGCGATATTCGAGGTTTCGGTTGATGAGGGAAAAGTGTGCTGCAATGGCAAAGAAGCGCCGATTCTCGAGCTGGAAATCGAATTATATTCAGGAAATGCCGATGAACTAGCCGATTTTGGCAGAGAATTATCGAAAAAATACCAGTTAATTCCTGAAAATAAGAGCAAATTCAAAAGAGCACTGGAACTTATGGAGTAAAATAACTGTTTTTGCGGGCATTTTTAGCCGATAATCTTTACTTTTTACGGAAAAAAGTGTATAATTAAATGCATTATCGTTCAAATATAAAGCTTTTGAACGGTGAATAATATTGTAATAAATATTCGGAGGATTTTTAAGAAATGAAGACAACACTTATCTCAAAAGAGAACAATGAAGTTAAATTTACTATGGATTTTACAGCTGAAGAATTTGAGGCTGAAGTAATTAAAGCTTACCAGGCAAATAAAGATCAGTTTGTTATTGACGGATTCAGAAAAGGTAAGGCTCCAAGAAGCATCATCGAAAAGCACTATGGAGAAGGTATCTTCTTTGAAGATGCAATCAACAACCTGTTCCAGAACGGATACCTTGAAGCAATCAAGGAACTTGACATCGAAATCATTGACAGCCCTGCAGTAGAATTCAGCGAAGTAGGCAAAGGAAAGCCTGTTACAATCACAATTACAGTTCCTGTATATCCTATCATCGAAGTTAAGGATTACAAAGGAGTTGAAATCGATCAGATTATCCCTGAAATCAAGGCAGAAGATGTAGATAGAGAAATCGAAAACCTGAGAAAGAGAAACGCTAGAATGATCGTAGCTGAAAGACCTGCAGAAAACGGAGACACTGTTATCATCGACTATGCAGGATTCATCGGAGAAGATCAGTTCGAAGGCGGCACAGCAGAAAGACAGGAACTTGTACTTGGATCAGGAATGTTCATTCCGGGATTCGAAGAACAGCTTGTTGGATCAAAATCAGGAGACAGTGTAGACGTTACAGTTACATTCCCTGAAGAATACCAGGTATCAGAACTTGCAGGAAAAGAAGCTGTATTCCACTGCAACGTACACGAAGTAAAGGTAGAAGAACTTCCTGAACTTGATGACGAATTTGCAAAGGACGTAAGCGAATTTGATACTTTAGAAGAACTTAAGAAATCAACAGAAGAAAAAATGATGGAATATGCTCAGCACCAGGCTGAAGCTTCAGCAAAGGATATGGCTATTGACAAGGTTTACCTTGCTAACAAGACTGATGTTCCTGCTGTTATGGTAGAAGACGAAATCTCAAGAATGCTTCAGGAATTAGACCAGCAGATGAGATACCAGGGTCTTTCAATTGAACAGTACCTGCAGTTCGTAGGAAAAGAAATCGGTGACCTGAGAGAAGAACTCAAGGAAGAAGCCGAAAAGAAGGTTGTTACAAGAATGGTTCTGATGTCAATCGTTGAAGCAGAAAAAATCGAAGTATCACCTGAAGAACTTGAAGAAGAACTCAAGAACATGGCTGAACTTTACAAGACTGATGTTGAACAGATCAGAGAAATGATCGGAGTTGAAAACCTGACTTACTTCATGAAGGACATTCAGCTGAAGAAGGTTATTGATATGCTTTACGACAACGCTAAGGTTAACTTTGTTAAGGCTGAAGACGTTGCAAAAGAAGCAGAAGAAGCTAAGGCTGAAGACGCTGAATAATCAATAATACAAGAATACACGACAGAAAGAAGGGAGCAAGGATATGCCAGTTATACCTTATGTAATTGAACAGACAAGTGCAGGAGAAAGGTCATATGATATTTATTCAAGACTTTTAAAGGACAGAATTATTATATTGGGTGAAGAAATCAATGACCATGTTGCTAACTTGGTTATGGCTCAGCTCTTGTTCCTGGAAGCTGAAGACAGCGAAAAAGAAATCTGTATGTACATTCAAAGCCCCGGCGGTTCTGTAACCGCCGGTATGGCTATTTATGATACTATGCAATATATCAAGCCGGATGTTTCCACAATCTGTGTGGGACAGGCTGCAAGCATGGGGGCATTTTTGCTGTCAGCAGGCACAAAGGGAAAGAGATATGCGCTTCCGAATGCGGAGGTAATGATTCACCAGCCTCTTGGAGGAGCCAGAGGACAGGCAACCGATATTAAGATTCATGCCGATTGGATTCTCAGAACAAGAGACAATCTGAACAGAATTCTCAGTGAGAACACAGGTCAGCCTCTTGAGGTAATCGAAAGAGATGTCGAAAGAGACAATTTCATGAGTGCAGTTGAGGCAATGGAATACGGTCTGATTGACAAAGTAATCGAAAGAAAATAGTCTGCGAGGGGGAATCGAAATGTCAGATAAATTTGATGAAAACGCACACCTGAGATGTTCGTTCTGCGGTAAGTCACAGGACGAAGTTGAGCGTCTGATTGCAGGCCCCGGTGTGTATATATGTAATGAATGTCTGCAGCTTTGCAACGAAATTATGCACAGCTACGAGATGGAGACAGGCATGGAAGGTAGCGACGAACAGCAGCTTGAACTGCCTAAACCAAAGGAAATATTCGATTTCCTTTCAGAATATGTAATAGGCCAGGATTCAGCAAAAAAAGCGCTTGCTGTAGCGGTCTATAATCATTATAAGAGAATAAATAATCTGAAGTTCACAAAAGAAGACAATGACGTTGAACTGCAGAAAAGTAATATAGTCATGATCGGGCCTACAGGTTCAGGAAAAACTCTGTTGGCACAGTCACTGGCTAAAATATTAAACGTACCTTTTGCTATTGCTGATGCAACTGCATTAACTGAGGCAGGGTATGTTGGAGAAGACGTAGAAAACATTCTGCTTAGACTGATACAGGCAGCTGACTATGATATAGAAAGAGCACAGAAAGGTATCATCTATGTGGATGAAATAGATAAAATTGCAAGAAAGTCCGACAATCCATCAATTACAAGAGATGTGAGCGGAGAAGGTGTTCAGCAGGCACTGCTGAAAATACTCGAAGGAACTGTATCAAACGTTCCGCCGCAGGGAGGCCGTAAGCACCCTCAGCAGGAATTTATACAGTTTGATACCACAAATGTATTGTTCATTTGTGGCGGTGCATTCGATGGACTTGAGGGCATAATCCAAAGACGAATGGGAGAGAAGGTTATCGGATTTAATGCAGAAGTCAAGGCAAAGGTTGACGATGATAAGGCACCTCTTAAGCATATAGAACCGGAAGACCTTCTGAAATTCGGACTGATTCCGGAATTTATCGGAAGACTTCCTGTTATAGTTACGCTTGATGAACTTACAGAAGAAGCTCTTGTTCGCATAATGAAGGAACCAAAGAATGCTCTTGTAAAACAGTACAAGAAGCTTTTCGAAATGGATGGAGTGGAGCTGGAAATCGAAGACGAAGCTATTGCAGCTCTAGCAAAAAAGGCTATCCAGCGAAAGACAGGTGCTCGTGGTCTTAGAAGCATATTCGAAAAAACTGTCGGAGATATCATGTTCGAAATTCCGTCCAGAGAAAATGTAAAAAAATGCATTATAACAAAAGATACTGTTGAAAACGAAACTACTCCTAAAGTTATTTGTGATTAGGCAAGATGAGTTGGAAAACATTCCAAAAAAATACAGGCGGCGCAAAGTCGCCTTATTAATTTAGGAAGGGGTGAAATTATGTTTGAAGATAAAGAACTGGATTTTGATACAGAAGAAATTTATGAAAGTGACACAGCAGAAGAAACTGCAGAAGAAATTTTTATGCCCGAAGAACAGGATGAAGACCCTCAGGAAAGAGTCTATCCTTTTATAGCGCTTAGAGGAGTTACAGTATTTCCAAACACTGTACTGCACTTTGATATCGGAAGAGACAAGTCAAAGAAAGCCCTCGAAAAGGCAATGGCAGATGACAAGCTCATGTTTGTAGCTACACAGATAGACGAAGATGTCTTGATCCCATCCTTTGATGATGTTCACAGAATCGGTACACTTGTAAAAGTAAAGCAAATGCTAAAGATTAATGGAGACGTTATCAGAGTTCTTGTTCAAGGTCTCGGTCGTGGCTACATAAAAGCACCGATTACAGAAGAAGATTATATGTCATGCACTATTGAGATTCTGCCGGATGAGGTAGACGAATCAGTCCTTCCTGTAGAGGATAAGGCTGCAATCAATGTGCTTTGTGACAAATATATAGAATATGCAAATGTGACAGGGCAGATTGTGGAAGAAGTGGTTTCTAAGACTCTTTCCGCAAAGAATCCTATGCATCTTGTTTACAAAATAGCCAATACAATGAATATTTCTTATCAGCTTAAGCAGAAGGTGCTAGAAGCTTCTCCTTTTGCTGAAAAGGTTAGAATTCTTACGGAAATCGTATTTGAGGAATGTGAGCTTGCAAGCCTCGAAAAGGATTTGATGAAGAGAGTAAAGGCAAATATCGACCAGAATCAGAAGGAATATTTCCTAAAGGAAAGAATCAAAGCCATTCACGAAGAGCTCGGCGATAACGAAAATACTGAGATTGAAGTTCAGGAATGGATGCAAAAGCTAGAAAACCTCCAGCTTGACGATGCTGTTACGGAGAAGCTTGCAAAAGAAATCAAGCGTTTCTCAATGATGGGCTCATCTTCACCGGAGGCTACTGTAATAAGAAATTATATTGAGACAATCCTGGATCTTCCATGGAAAAAATCTTCCAAGCTTAATATAAATCTAAAAAAGGCTGAAAAGATTCTGGACAACGACCACTACGGGCTTGAGAAGGTAAAGGAAAGAGTTCTGGAATACCTTGCTGTAATTCACCTGTCAAGGGGAATCAAGGGCCCTATTCTCTGCTTTGTTGGTCCTCCGGGGGTAGGTAAGACTTCCATTGCGAAATCCATCGCAGCGGCAACAAACAGAAAGTTTGTAAGAATGTCTCTCGGCGGTGTTCGTGACGAAGCTGAAATCCGTGGTCACAGACGTACATATATCGGAGCTATTCCTGGACGAGTAATCAGTTCAATAAGAGAATGCGGCAGCAACAACCCGCTGTTCCTTTTTGACGAAATAGACAAAATAGGTGCTGATTTTAAGGGTGATCCTGCATCAGCTCTTCTGGAAGTTCTCGATCCTGAACAGAACAATACGTTTACGGATCACTTCCTGGAAGTTCCGTTTGATTTATCAAAGGTGATGTTCATTACTACAGCAAATTCACTGGATACTATTCCGCGTCCTCTGCTTGACAGAATGGAAGTCATTGAGATCAGCGGATATACAGAAGAAGAAAAGCTTAATATAGCACAGAAATACCTGATTCCGAAGAAAGTCAAGGAGCATGGTCTCAAGAAAGACTCCCTCAAGATTTCCGAGTCGGCGCTTCGTGATATAATTAATTATTATACAAGAGAGTCCGGTGTTCGTAATCTTGAACGTGAGATTGCAAATATCTGCAGAAAAGCTGCAATGATAACAGTAAACGAAAAGAAGAAGAGTTTTTCCATTACACCAAAGAATCTTGACAAATTCCTCGGCAAGAAAAAGTATCATTACGATGTTGTTGAGGGCGAAAGCGAAGTGGGTGTTGTAACAGGAATGGCATGGACTTCTGTAGGCGGAGATACTCTTTCCATAGAAACTGCAATTCTTGATGGTACAGGCAAGATGTCGCTGACAGGAAATCTGGGTGATGTGATGCAGGAATCCGCAAAGATTGGCATAAGCTATGTTCGTTCTATTGCAAAGGAATTTGATATTGACAGCGAGTTCTACAAGAACAAGGACATTCACATACATGTTCCGGAAGGAGCAGTGCCAAAGGATGGACCTTCTGCAGGTGTTACGATGTTTACATCTATAGTGTCTGCACTTACAAGAATTCCTGTTAAGAAGGATGTTGCAATGACAGGAGAAATCACTCTGAGAGGAAAGGTTTTACCTGTAGGGGGAATCAAGGAGAAGGTTCTTGCGGCTCACAGAGCCGGAATCAGAACTATACTGCTGCCGGAAGATAATATGATTGATACTGAAGAACTTCCTTCAAGTGTCAAAAAGCATCTCAGATTCGTGCCTCTGAAATTTGCAAAAGAAGCTCTCGATGAGGCTCTGGACAGATAACAAAGGACTGGTGAAAATGAAAATAACAAAATCAGAATTAGATACAATTGCGGTTAAACCGAATCAGTATCCTGAGGACAATATGCCGGAGGTTGCTTTTGCAGGCCGCTCAAACGTTGGAAAATCATCTCTGCTGAATCTGCTGACAAACAGAAAGAATCTGGCGAGGGTGAGCGGAAATCCGGGAAAGACAAGAACTATTAATTTTTATCTGATTAATGATTCTTTCAGAATTGTTGATTTGCCGGGTTACGGATATGCTCGCGTATCCAAAAACGTTACCGAGAACTGGGGCGAAATGATGGAAACTTTTTTCAGGAACAGGAACGGACTGAAAAAAGTTGTACAGCTTGTTGACATACGTCACAAGCCATCGGCTCAGGACGTGCAGATGTATCAATATCTGAAGCATTACGGACTTGATGGTATCGTTGTAGCAACAAAAGCCGACAAAGTCTCCGGAAATGAAAGACAAAAAAATATAGCTCTTATAAGAAAGACTTTAGAGCTCTCAAAGGACGACTTGGTTATACCTGTTTCGGCACTCAAGAGACAGGGACACGATAAGCTTTTGGATGTGATAGAAGCTCTTGTGGAGGAATAAAAAATGTTAGCCCTTTTTAGAAGAATTAAGGCGATTATTCCTTTTCTGAAGGATAAGGATGCACCTAAGAGAAAGAAAGCCCTTGTTATATTCGGCATTGTCTACCTGTTTCTTCCGGTAGACATTATACCGCCATTCTTTTTCCCCATTGGATTTGTGGATGATTTGATTATCTGGGTATATATTCTTTCCCATCTCGGACCGGAACTTGACGAATATATTTCAACCGGCAGTAAAAAAGGTGATACAGCCAAAAAATTTCGTGACAAGGATATTGTTGAGGGTGTACAATTCGAAGTAGAAGATGATTCTGCAGATAGTGATAATGATAATTATGAGGAGTAAATTATGGCAAACGATGTAATTGGTAAGATTTTATACACAGAAGCTGATATTCTGAAAAGAGCTGAAGAAATCGGCAAACAGATATCAGAAGACTTCGCCGGAGAAAAAGTTGTTCTTCTTGGAACTTTGAAGGGTGCAATCATGTGGATGGCAGATGTAATGAAGAGAATCGATCTTGATACAGAAATCGACTTCATTTCAGCAAGCAGCTACGGTTCAGGCACAACAAGCAGTGGCGTGGTAAAAATCAAAAAAGATATTGAGCTTGATATTTACAACAAAAATGTTATTATCATTGAGGACATAGTTGATACAGGCACAACTCTCAAATTCTTAAAAGAGTATCTTAAGGACAGAAATCCTAAGTGTGTCAAGATTTGTACTCTGCTTGATAAACCTGCAGGCAGAAAGGTTGACATAGAAGCAGAATATGTAGGATTTACTGTAGATGATCTTTTCATCATCGGATACGGTCTTGATTATGACCAGAAATACAGAGATCTGCCATACATCAGCTATCTTGAAGGTTAATTAAAATAATTATTATTTATTAAATAAAAGGAGATTAGAAATGGCTTACAAAGTAGAAATCGGAATTTCAAACAAACACTTACATCTCAGTCAGGAACACCTGGAAGTTCTTTTTGGTGCAGGCGCTGAACTTACACCTAAGAAGGATCTTGTTCAGCCGGGTCAGTTCGCTGCTGAAGAGACAGTTGATATCGTAGGTCCTAAGAAAACTCTTTCAAGAGTAAGAGTTCTTGGTCCTGTAAGAAAAGAAACTCAGGTTGAACTTGCTCTTACTGATGCAAGATCAATCGGTATCACAGCACCAATCAGAGAATCAGGTAAATTAGAAGGAACACCTGGATGCAAACTGGTTGGACCATGCGGAGAAGTTGAACTTAATCACGGCGTAATCGCTGCTCTGAGACACGTTCACCTTAACGATGAACAGGCTGCAGAAGCAGGCGTAAAAGACGGTGATGTAGTAAGCATCAAAATCGAAGGTGAAAGAGGACTTGTATTTGACAACGTTCTTGTAAGAGCAGGCGAAAAGCACTTCAGAGAAGTTCACCTTGATACAGACGAAGGAAATGCAGCTGGTTGCGGAAACAACACAGTTTGCGAAATCGTAAAATAGTTGATTTTTAATTGGGACAGGCTTGTGCCTGTCCTTTGTTAAAACGGAGGAAATATGCGCAGGCTTAACTATCTGCACTATACTGTGCTGATTATTCTAATTCCGATTGTAATTGTAATTCTGAGCTCAAATCTTGTATTGAGATTTCAGGAAACCTATGTATTCCATTTTAACGACAGCCAGGTAGTTAACAAGCTTTATACAGACATAGCACCGACGGAGTTCGCTGATGAGATTGCATCTTATTGGTCATCCTTCAGCAAAGACGAATTTCAGATATACGAAGAAAATGCAAATTTCAAGGATGAGCTGTTCGATAAAAAAGAAGTACAGGTAATGGGAATGCTGAAAAAAATAATTAATATTCAACTTTTGGCAGGACTTCTATTTTCGATAATCATCTTTTTCATGTACAGAAAAATTTATATGAACAAACATCATGCGGCACTTCACCGGCTTGGATATATATCAGGGATAATCACCCTAGCAGCTGTTGTTTTGGTTAACATAGTACTTAGAATAGGCGCGGTCAGAAGCGGTTTGTACAACCTTCTGATAGGAGTGGAGCTGAGCAAAAAGTGTGCACTTGTAACACTTCTTGGCGGCTCATTTTACAAAGTATTTTTGATTTTCTTCAGCATTACCGCAGTAGCTTTGCTGGGTTTGCTATTTTATATCAATTATAATTTAACTAAGGATAAGAGATTATTTTATTAGGAGATTGAGATGACATATTTATTTTTAGCTAATGGCTTTGAGGAACTGGAGGCTATTACTGTAGTAGATTTGTTCAGAAGAGCTGATATACAGATTAAGGTGATTTCTCTGATGGATGAAATCGGCATTTACGGATCAAAGGGTATACGTATCGAAGCGGATGAATTCTACGGTTTTTCCGATTTTTCGAATGCTCAGATGGTTATTTTGCCGGGAGGAATGCCGGGAACTACAAATCTGTGCAATCATTATGAATTTAACAGAGAGCTTAAGAAATATTATGACGCAGGCGGAACAATTGCTGCGATATGCGCTGCACCGATGGTTCTTGCAAAGGCGGGAATGCTGAAGGGTAAGGATGCTACAATTTACGACGGCATGGAGGAAGAACTCGTTGATGCCAAATATGTAAAGGAAGATGTGGTTGTAAGCGACAATATTATTACAGCAAGAGGACCGGGACTTGCTATTGATTTTGCACTTAAACTTATAGAAATACTCAAGGGAAAGGAGATTGCTGAAGAGGTTCGTGAGGGACTTCTTTACAGCAAGTAAAAAATATGAGCTATTTAACGGATTATCATGTCCATACAAATTATTCTGACGGAACCATGAGACCTGTTGACCTTGTAAAAAAGTTCAAGGATGACGGGTATGATCTGATTGCAATAACTGACCATGATACTGTGGGCGGAATAATGGAAGCTGAAATCGCAGGAGAAGCGGTTGAACTAAAAGTGATTCCGGGTATTGAAATCTCAGCAAAAATTGATGTGGACGGACAGGATTCGGAGGTTCATATTCTTGGATATCACATAGATCCGAAGAACAAAGAACTGCTGGAAACCTGTGAAAAGCTGCTTCAGTACAGAAGAGACAGAAACAATCTTGTAGTGAAAAAACTCGAGGAAATGGGATATGAATTGAAGTTAGAGGAACTGATAAAAGTTCCGGGTGTTGACTTTGTTGGTAAACCCGATTTCGTGAGAGCTTTTGAGGAAAAAGGAATCAAAATGGAAGATCCGTGGGAATTCCTTGCATCCATACCAAAGACAAGAATCACTGCACAGGAAGCAATAAACGTAATCAGAGCAGCAGGAGGCATCGCTGTTTTGGCTCATCCAATGAAAATAAGGGAGTTGAGACCGCAAGAGGAAGGATTTTTTGAAAGATTAGATCCTGTTGCTAGAGAACTGAGAAAAGGCGGGCTGAAGGGCATGGAATGCTATCATCCTTCTGCAGACGACGATGATTCTCTTAAGCTTGTTCAGGTTGCAGGAAAATATCATCTTCATATCACAAAAGGCTCGGACTTCCACGGTTGATGAAGAAGACGTGAAAATATAATAATGATTATCCAAAAAGAACTGTAAAAGGTTCTTTTTGTTTGTATTGGAAAGAAAATAAGGTTATAATAATATTAATAACCTATGCCATTGGAGAAAGGGAGATAGATATGGTAGAAGATGTAATAAAGAAACCTATAGCGGCAGCAATAAGAACTGAAGGGGATTTCAGTACGGCCCTGAGATCGAATGTAGACATAGTATTTTTGCTTCACTCAAATATAATGACTGTTAATCAGTGCATAAAGGAGATTCACAGTGCAGGCAAAAAAGTTTTTGTTCATGTGGATTTTGCCGAAGGAATAGGTAAAGATAAGGCCGGCCTTGAATTTCTTGCAAAGCAGGGGGTAGACGGTATTTTAACAACCAGAACAAATATTGTAAGAATGGCCAAGGAGTTTAACCTAATAACGGTGCAGCGCTTTTTCCTTGTTGACTCTCACTCACTGGGAACTTCAGTTGAGTCAATTAAGATGTCAAAACCTGATATGATTGAGCTTATGCCCGGCATAGTAACCAAGAAGATTAGAGAGTTCGCTCAGACTGCAAAGATGCCTATAATCGCAGGCGGAATTGTAGAGACTGAAGAGGAGGTCAGAGCAGCCCTGGAGGCAGGTGCAACTATTGTATCTACCGGTGAAGCGGAGCTTTGGAACATAGACTTATAAAGTAAAAAAGGGAGGGACTTTTCTATGAAGATCAAATTTTGCGGAGCAGCAAGCGGAGTAACAGGTTCATGTCATTTACTGACATCAGGGGAACACAAGGTATTGCTTGATTGTGGTCAGTTCCAGGGAGGAAAAGCACAAGAAGCGCTTAATTACGAACCGTTTCCTTTTAATCCTGAAGAAATAGAATGCGTGATATTGTCACATGCACATATTGACCACTGCGGAAGATTGCCACTGCTTGTAAAGCAGGGATTCACAGGAAAAATTTACTGTACTGATGCCACAGCCGACCTGCTGGATGTAATGCTTAAGGATAGCGGCTATATTCACGAAAAGGAAGCTGAATGGAAGAGCCGTAAGGCAGAGAGAGCGGGAAAACCTGCAGTAGAGCCACTGTATACCGTTAACGATGCGGTGGAAACTCTTAAGTATGTAGAGCCGATTCTGTATGATCAGCAGATTGCAATTAATGATGACATGAATATCGTATTTAATGATGCGGGGCATATACTGGGATCTGCCATAACTGAGCTTTGGATTACAGAGGATTCCAAAGAGTCAAAGCTCGTATTTTCCGGAGACTTGGGAATGACAGATAGGCCTATTCTCAGAGATCCAACCATAATCAAAAAAGCTGATTGTGTAATAATGGAAACTACTTACGGTAACAGAAACCATCCTGCAAATTCTGCGAGCATCGAACAGCTCATGGATATAGTCCTAAAGACAGTTAAAAGAGGCGGAAATGTTGTAATTCCTGCATTTGCAGTGGGAAGGACACAGGAACTCATATATGAATTCAACAGATTCTACGATCAGCACGATGAATATAGAAAAGCTTTGGATTCGCTAATGGTATATGTTGATAGCCCTATGGCAACAACTGCAACTGAAGTATTCAGAAGAAATGCACAGGTGTTTGACGATGAGACCAGAGAATTCATTCTCAACGGCGATAATCCGCTCGATTTCAAGAATCTGAAGTTTACGAGAACTACTCAGGAATCACAGTGGCTGAATATGGATCACCATCCAAAGGTAATTATTTCTGCCAGCGGTATGTGTGACGCCGGAAGAATCAGACATCACCTGAAGCACAATCTCTGGGATGCCAGAAACAGTGTAGTATTCGTCGGATATCAGGCTGAGGGAACTCTTGGAAGACGTCTGGTTGAGGGTGAGAAGAATATTACTCTGTTTGGTGAAGCTGTGCACGTAAATGCCGAGATATATAATCTGGAAGGCTTTTCCGGCCATGCGGATCAGAACGGACTTTACAGTTGGATTGCGAGCTTCACACAAAAACCTAAACAGGTATTCCTGGTACATGGTGAAAAACAGTCAAAAGAAGATTTTGGCAAGTTGATACATGATCAGTTAGGTTACAATCCTGTTGTGGTGCAGGGAGTTTCTGAATTTGAACTGGATATGAATACGGCTGAAGTTATAAATACTGTTGAAGCTGACAAAGAAGGTGAACATTACGAAAATGTTCAGAAGGTAAGAGATGAAATCGCCGATATTCATGATTCTCTTGAATACATTCTTTACAATGCCAACCTTGCAATCGGCGAAGAGCTCCCTGAAAGCAAGATTATTGAAATTAACAATGTACTTCAGGAACTTGAAAAGGCAACTATGAATCTAGGTTCTAAGATTACTGAAGAAGCTGACCGCTAAAAGGTTGTGGGCAACCGGTCGCCCGCTGAGCTACAGAGGCGGAGAACAGGAACCGGTCGCCTGCTGAGTTGCGGAGGCGGAATAAATCGAAACTTTTGCCCGAGGCGGCGGAAAGGGAATTTGGATGAAAGATGCAATTGTAATCGGTATTGCCGGAGGTACGGGCTCAGGCAAAAGTACCATGATAAACAAAATCAAGGATCAGTTTAATGATGCTGTGACAATTCTAAGCCATGATTTTTATTACAAGGCACATGATGAGCTGACATATGAGGAGAGGACTCAGCTCAATTACGATCACCCGAACGCATTTGATACTGATTTGATGATAGAACATATCAACAGATTAAAAAACGGAGAATGTATTGAAAGACCGGTTTATGATTTTACAATTCATAACAGGAGAGAAGAAACTATTACAGTGATTCCTTCCAAGGTCATAATTGTAGAGGGAATTCTCATTTTCGAAAATGAGGAGCTCAGAAATCTGTGCGACATAAAAGTTTTCATTGATACTGACGCTGACGTTAGAATTATCAGGCGCATTCTCAGAGATGTGGAAGAAAGAGGCAGAACCTTGGAATCTGTTGTAAATCAGTATCTGACAACGGTTAAACTGATGCACGAACAGTTTGTTGAGCCAAGCAAAAAATATGTTGATATTATAATACCGGAAGGCGGTTTCAATGTGGTTGCAGTAGAAATGCTCAACCAGAGGATTCACGCTTTGTTAAATGAAAACGAAATATAATGTGTAGTTTATGGAACTGTCTACAAAATGGTTCCTAAATTAACATGTAGGTTTCCAAAGTTATGATACCTGCGTTTCAATCGAAAGATTGGAATGCAGGTTTTTTTGTCCTTGCTTACGGTTGAGAAATTGTGCGGATTTTCTCTTATTGGATTTCAAACGAATGTATTGACAAGATTTACCAAAAATGGTAAAAATAGGTAAAAGGAAGGAGGCGTCTTAAATGGCTAGAGAATGGCAACAGACAAAAATGAAGGAATATCTTATGCCGGATGCAGTATATTATCAATGCATTTGGGCTGTGAGAGATCTGGACAGAATGGAAAAAAGAGCGAGGGAACTCAAACAGACTTTCAGAAGTGAAAAATCAAGCATGTTATGCGAATCCAAGGTTTGTTATGATATTTCCAAACCGACGGAGCGTGATGCAGTGGAGCTTATTATCCTGGAAGAGCGAATAGAAGCAATAAAGGCAGCACTTTCTATAGTTCCGGACAAATACAAAAGATATGTAATGAGTAATGTGGTAATGAAAAACAACGGGACAACTTTTCCTGACAGAGTATGGAGGGTATGGAAACAAAAATTTCTTTATACAGTCGCAAAGAATTTGTCGCTTATGTAACCGATAAATTTGGAGGATAGTATAATGCGACACAGATTGATTGGAATTGGCGTTTTATTATTTGCAATTATGCTTTTATGGAGCTGGAACAGCTTTGGTCGGGAGAAATTTTCCAAAAACTCAGTTCCGGTATTAAAGGAAGACATATACACCGGTGATGTTCTTTCCGAGGACATCATAGTGTATAAGCGCATCGATACTGATGAAAAAGTTATTACAAAAAATAATGTTAAGGCGTATATAGGCAGAGAGGCGAAGCATTATGTTCATAAAGGGATGCCATTGTTTAGTGAATATTTTCCGGATAAGGACACGGATCCGAATATTTTAAGGGACAGGGTGGCGGTTTCGCTTTCATCACATCATATATACAATTTTACAGGCAAATACAAAAAAGGAGACAGAGTTATTTTGTTTTCGAAAAAGGAAATAATTCTTGAGGCTGTTGTAAGCGGTGTGAGCGAGGATGAAAAGACAATAGAGGTGATTTCCGATAAGGCAGGAGCAGGCAGAATAAGCGAAATTTTGTCCGAAGGAAATAAAATAGTAATTGCAAGGGGTTAAGGGTTATGAAGTACATTTCTTTTTTTGGGGGAGATTCAAAGACAGGTGCGACGAGTATTGCTTATTGTGTGGCTGAGAGACTCTCTTCCATGAATTATAAGACGCTGATGATTTTTGCCAGCGGCAGATCATCCAGATCACTGTCCGGGAAGAATTTCAGGTATTCTATAGACGATATAAAGGCTGCGATTATTTCCGGCAAGGTTACAGCAGATGATGTAATGCATATAACAGAAAAAGTAGGCAGGCTGCATGTTATTAACGATGTAAGAAATACTTTTACTTCCAAGCTTTTTCCGCTTGATACTTTTGAGAGGTTAAGTGTTATAGGAGATTATTACGATTATGTAGTAATTGATGCGGGCAACCGTTTTGAAAATGCTATGACCGTCTCGGCACTTAATGTTTCGCATCAGCGTTTTTTCCTGCTAAATCAGAATCAGGTTTCCATAGGAAGATTTATTGAAACGGACGAATATGTTTTGAGGCAGATGAACAAAGACATCGAAATTATACTGAATATGTGCAGGAAAAACATTGCGCTCCACCGAAAAAAGGAGATTGAAGCACTGGTAAAGAGAGAAATACGTTATGAAATTCCATATGGTGGAGATGCATGTATCTATGATGACAGTTTTAGTGAAATATTATCAAAGAAAAAATGTCGTAAGGTGGTGAGTGTAATTGCAGCAGACATTGCCGGAAGGCCTGATTCTAAATCAGGAAACGGATTTTTCTCTTGAAGAGTATCTAGGAAGGCTCAAGAGCAGTGAAAATCCGGTAACGAACAGAACTCTTTTAAAAATGTATGTGCAATAATCGAGGAATTATTTGAGCGTGAGTGGGAGCATACTGATGAGATTGCAAAAAGTATAAAGCTTGAGCGTGAGAAAAGAGCAATTATGGGCTATGAATCCGAGATGAATTATTACAAAGAAAAAATCAAGGAGATGCTCATAAATTTGAAACTTACGGATGTGAAACCACCAAATTGGTTTCCAAATCTGTCAGAGGCGATCTTTGCAGAACTTTACGGTCTTTCAGGGCTTGCTCCGTGGGCGTATGATATGGAAAGCAAATATGAAAAATCGCCATCTGCAAAACTCATAGGTGATAGGTTGTATTGCCTGATAGATGGGAAAGAAGTCCTGCAACCGCAGAAAATACCGTTAGAGAGGCGAAATAAGCTTAAGAGAGCACTTCTTATGGCGACACCTGCCGAGAGAACAGAATACGGATATCACGAGGTTTACCTCAGAAACGGTATAAGAATTACGATTTATTCAGGTAGCAGAACTAAAGAGCAGCAGGATATTATGGTTTTCCGAAAATACATCCTGAAAAAACTGGATTTTGACAGCCTTATTGAGTACGGCACAATTCCTGAATCTGCAAAACCCATCTTTCTTAAGATGATAGAAATTGGATTTAACGTTATATTTGCAGGAAGAGTAAGGTCGGGAAAAACGACAATGCTTCAGATATGGCAGTGCTGTGAGGATAAAAGTCTCGAAGGCGTTGCTGTTGCAACGGATCCGGAAACCAAGTGGCATATTTTGATGCCGGAGGCTCCGATTATGCAATTGATAGCCGACGGCGATGAGCTTGAGCTTGTTGCAAAATCTTTGCTCAGAGGGGATAATGATTATATTTTGCTTGAGGAGATGCGTGATGCAGCGGCATTTAAGCTGGCTCTTGATATAACTTCTACGGGTACGGTAAGGAGCAAAGCTACGATTCATGATAATGATGGCATAAGTGTTCCCTACAAGATGGCATCGAAGATTGTCCAGAAATACGGAGGGAGGATAAATCCTGTAATAGCACAGATATATAGTAATTTTGATTATGTTATAGAACTGTGTCAGCATCCGTATGATCCTAAGAGAAAAGTAGTTAAGGGAATAGTAGAATATTCCTATGACAAAATGCGTGATGAAGTTTACGGAGATTACATTTGCAGATATGATTTTGATTCTGACTGCTGGTTATGGAGAACTCATATGGCTGAAGAAAAGTACGAAAAGTTCTCGGGGCTCGGAAAAGAAATTAAAGAACTGGAAAACATGTTGAAAAAACTTGAGACAACGAACCCGGCGGTAATAAAAAATCCTGAGTTATGGAGCATATCTCCGTCTTATTATGAAAAGAGGGTAGAATATGTATGACATAATAATTATGTTTACGGCGCTAAGCGGGATAAGTATATTCTTCAGTGAAGAGCTACAAGGAATTTTCTATGCAATCAGGCAGCGTCTTAAGATAAACAGAAATATAAAGGCTGTAGTAAGCAGTGCATCTACAAAGCGGTATGGAAAGGTTGGAACGCACGTAAGAATGATGATAGAAGGGGCTGAAATGACAAAAGTTTTTCCTTCAGTAGAAAAATTTTTTCTGATTTCTGCAATCTTCGGGTGCGGTGTTTTTATTATGCTGTACAGTTTTCTTCATTTTAAAGTTTCGCTAGCGGCGGGTACCATATCGGGATGCATGCCATACTATCTTGTCCTCGTTAGGCTTAAAATCAGAAGAACCTACGGTTCCAGAGAAGGGGACGTTCTCATCTTTGAGATATTGAACAATTACAGAATTCAGAGTTTTAATATGAGGGAAGCAATAGAGTATACGGCGCTGAATATTGAAAATGCACCTGTTTCCAAGTCTGTTCTGATAAATTTGTCCAAACACCTTAATCTCGCTTCATCTGAGGTTGAAATTAATCGGGCACTGGACAGCTTTAAGTATTCTTTTGATACTGCATGGGCAAATATACTCGCATCTAATATATTTTTTGCTGTTTATCGTGGAATCAGAGTTGAAAAAAGTCTTGAAGCATTGAGTAGCAGTGTTAGCAAAGGCAGGCAGATAGTGGAATATGAGAAAAGAGAAAACTACGAGGCGTGGATTATGATTAAATATCTCGCTCCGGTCAGCTATATTCTTTCTATATTCGGAGGAATGTACTTTTTTGATTTATCCCTGAGAAAATTTATCTATTACCAGTTTGAAACAGAAACAGGAATTAAATGGTTTTTTATATCAGTACTTATATATTTCATTTCTGTAGGATTATCAAAGCTTGCAGCCAGTGAAAAAATGGACATCTAGTGTTTCGGAGAAAATATCGATAAATGGTTATTATAAATAGGTTAAAAAGGAAAAAAGGGCTATCTAAGAGCATTAAAATATCAATGGCAGGTATAAGGCTGCGTTTCAATGAAAACGGATTTGAAAAGGAAATTTACAATAGCTGTCTTACCTTGAAGAATTTGTCGTATACAAATAGAGATATGCCTTTGTCATGCGATTTCATTCTTGAGGAGCTTATGAAAAACAGTAAACTGATAAAGGATATTTATGCAGAGATGCTTTCCCTTTATCGAAGTGGGTATGACGAAGAGGCATTTTCTGTGATGTACAAAAAGGTACCTCTTAAGACTGCAAAGAATTTCAGCATGATTTTATCCAAAATAGATAAGATTAATCCGAATGAAATGATTTCTTATATGACTTCTTTTGAAAAAACTTTAAGTGAAAGCAGGCTGACGAAGGGAATAAAAAGAACTGAGAAAAGAAGCTTTTTGATTACTACGCTCGCTACGATATGTGTATTTGCAGTGCTTATTAACTTTGTTGCAGTTGTGGTATTCACAGGTGCTATTGACATGATGGGAGCTATTTTCTAAGAAAACAGGGGGAGAAAATGAAGAATTTGATAATTATAATCGGAACGATTTTGCTCGGTGCAATTATTGTTAACACGCTGGTTTTGGGCGATGGAAATTCGTTGAAAGGAGCAGCGGAAAATCTGATTGATCAGGGTGTTACTAGCATTGATTCACTGAAAATAGGAGGCGAATAGTTTGAAAAATTTAATTATAATTGTAGGCACGCTTTTTTTGGGATGTTATATCTTTTTTCTGATTGCAGGGCCTGATAACAGTTTGAAGGCTGCATCGGCAGGGGTACTCGAACAAAGTATAGAATTTTATAGGGGCATTGGGCAATGAAGCAACTCATAACTGCTATGGCGGCAGTGATTCTTATCCTGGCACTGATAATCGAGATTGTAAGCACGCAGATGTTCTTTATAAATATTATCAGGGCGGATTATACTATGTCTTCACATAATGACGTAATAAGACAACTGGGTCTGGTTACGGAAGAATGCGAGAGAGATATAAAAAATGATCTTGCAGAGATTTTCGGATGCACAGCAGAGGATGTTTCGGTAACTTCGGATTATATACAGGTGCCTTTTAATGGGTACATAAAATACGAGATAAAAAGTAAAGCCGGTTCACTTTTTAACAGTAAATTCTGGGGAATTGCAAACAGCGATATGGGCTTTTGCAGGGAATATGTTCTGGTCAGTCAGTGCGAAAAAAATCATGATAAGTCTGATAAGGAAGAAAAGGCTGAAGGGATCGATAAACCTGAGAAAAAGGATAAGCAATGAAAAATATGATTCTTTCTCTTGCCGCAGTTATACTTGCTGTTTCGTTAATGACATTGCAGGCAGAAATGGCAGAGGTTTTAATTAAAAAAATCGCATTAATTGAGAATGCAAAAGACTGTGCTGTTGCCATTTATCAAAACGGATATTATGACAGAGATAAAATGCAGAAGGCTGCGCAAGAAGTTATTGCTGAAAAAAACTGCAGTTATTCAAACATAAGTATAACTGCAGAGGAAAAAAATCAATACATATGTTTTTTTGTTGAAATTGAAGATCAAGAAATTACAGGCAAATATGTGTTGAAGAGAATGAAAAAGAGTAAGGGGGATTTAGCAGGTGGGAACCGAAATAATGAGTTATGAGGAGTTTATAGTTTACTTTAAAAATATGATTACTGAAAAAGCTGCAGAAGGAGAAAATCCGAAATTTGAATTTGATGCTATCCGGAAAGTCAACGGAATGAAGGAATGTATGCTTATAAATACAAACTCCGAAAATATTAAAAAGACCATATATTTTGATGACATTTATAAGGATTATTCAAGATGTGCAAATATGGACACGGTATACGAAAATGTTATGGATGCCATCGAAGAGGATTCTTCCTATATAGATACAGATGAGATAATTTCGATCATAGAGGATATAAATCGTGTTAGGGACAAAATAACTTTTTTTGTGATAAATGCAGCTTACAATACTGATTTTTTGAGGAGCCTTCCGCACAGACATTATTTGGATCTGGCAATAGTATATAAGTTTTCGCTGTTTAAAAGAGGAGAAGTGATCGGCAAGGTTATGATTACTAATGAAATGATAAAAAACTGGGGTATTACAGAAGAGGATCTTTATGAGATTTCGCTTCAAAATACAGAAAAGCTTTTTCCGACAGTTATAAAAAGCATAAGGCCTGATTTTAAAATTGTAACGAATTCGAACAGCATTAACGGAGCTTCAGCGATTCTAAATAAAGAAATGTTTAGAGATATGGCTGAAGAGATTGAGGACAATCTTTATATAGTTCCGTCATCTGTGCATGAGCTGATAATCTTGAAGGCTTCCAATCATACTCCAAAAGAAGTCAGGGGTGTAATTTATAATGTGAACACTGATATTTTAAATGTTGAAGATTTGCTGTCATATAACCTATATGTTTACGATAAAGAAAAGGATTCAATAAGCATATGTGTAGAAGAAGGCTTTACTTATTCATAACCGGAGTTTTTCTTTTGCGGGTAAAAATCTGTGCTCCTAGAGGTGTGGGTGGATACCCTGTTTCCCATAAAAAACCGGGTGTCCAAATCGGGCACCCGGTAACCTTTTTTTGAGATTTTTTATACGTTGAATAGGAAGTTCATAACGTCTCCGTCTTTTACAACGTATTCTTTTCCTTCTGATCTAATCAGACCTTTTTCTTTTGCTGTTGCAAGGTTTCCGCCACATTCAATAAGTTTATCGTAAGCAATTGTTTCTGCACGAATAAATCCTTTTTCAAAATCCGTATGGATTTTGCCAGCAGCCTGAGGAGCTTTTGTTCCTTCTTTGATTGTCCATGCTCTTACTTCATCTTCTCCGGCAGTCAGGAATGAAATCAGGTTCAGCAGCTTGTAAGATGCTTTTATCAGTTTATCGAGACCTGATTCTGAGATTCCGAGTTCTTCTAGGAATACAGCTTTTTCGTCATCATCAAGCTCTGAGATTTCCTGTTCGATTTCTGCACATACAACAACTACTTCAGCATCTTCAGTTGATGCAAAGTCGCGAACAGCTTTTACGTATTCGTTGTCTTCTGTTGCACCGGCTTCATCTTCCGACACATTTGCGACATAGATTACAGGCTTGTATGAAAGTAAATCAAGAGTTTTTACATAAGCCGCTTCATCATCGTCCAGTTCCAGTGCTCTGAGGGATTTTCCTGTAGCCAGGAAGTCATTAATCTTTTTCAGTAAATCAAGTTCTTTCTGTAGAGATTTATCTCCTTTGAGGTTTTTGGTTGTTTTTGCAATGCGCTTTTCGAGAACTTCCATATCTGAAAGGATAAGCTCTGTATTGATTGTTTCTATATCTGATAGAGGATTGATTTTCCCGTCAACATGCACAATGTTTTCGTTTTCGAAGCATCTTACAACATGAACGATAGCTGCAACCTCACGGATATGTCCAAGAAACTTATTTCCGAGACCTTCACCCTGTGAAGCACCTTTTACAAGGCCTGCGATATCGCAAAATTCGATAGTTGTATAAATTGTTCTCTTTGAGTTATAAATCTCATGAAGTTTGGTTATTCTTTCGTCCGGCACTGTAACGACACCTACGTTTGGCTCGATAGTGCAGAAAGGGTAGTTAGCCGCTTCTGCCCCGGCCTGTGTGATTGCATTGAATAATGTGCTCTTTCCGACATTTGGAAGACCTACGATACCTAATTTCATTTTATTCTATTTCTCCTTTGTTCTTCTTATGTAAATATATATAGATAGCCAAGCATATTGCAAATGTACACATGCTTAGCAACTGAGCCTGTTTGAACGGACCAAGCATCAAACTGTCTGTACGCAATTGTTCAATAAAGAATCTCTCAAGTGAGTAAAGCATACAGTAGAGAAGTCCGATTTGTCCCTTGAAGCTTCTGCAGGATGAAAGCTTCGTCAGGAAGATAAATAAAAGCAGACACCAGATTGACTCGTACAGGAATGTTGGATGAACTTTTATTCCGTCTACCCAGATTCCCCATGGCAGATCGGTAGGACCTCCGTGGGCTTCAGAATTGAAAAAATTGCCCCATCTTCCGATTGCCTGAGCCAGCGCCACGTTTGGAAAAACCAGATCCGAAAGATTGAAGAAGTTGATATGATGGTACTTGCATATGAAAGCGGCAACTATTATTCCGGCGATAATTCCACCGTGTATTGCAAGACCGCCGCCTCGTATGTTCAATATCTTCGACCAGTTGCCTGCATAATTGTCCCAACTGAAAATAACATAATATGCTCTTGCACCGATTATTGAAAGCGGTATTAGAAATATTGCAAAGTCAAGAATATGCTCTTGATTAATTTCAAATTTCGGAGCACGCTTATATGATAGCAGAAGTGCAAGCATAAAGCCAAGGCCTATGAGCACTCCGTACCATCGCACATCAATGCCAAACAGTGTAAATGCAACCGGATTCGGTACGAACATGTTGTCTCCTTTCATTTTGCGTTTTGATAAAAAACATATTTAATTATATAAGAAAACACATCAAAATTCAACTTATGAGAGATTAAAATAAAATAAATTTAAATTTCTGCTTGACGGCAGTGCAAAACCGTGGTAGTATAGTCAATGTTGACTCGCAAGTGCTCAATCAGGCGATTGTAAAAGCGCTTAGACGTAGGAGACAGACGATTTGATATCAGTCAAACAGCTTTTAAAAATAAATTTAAAAAAGTGTTGACAAAGAATGTGAATTTTGATATTATAATCTAGCGACGGTTCGCTGATACAAACGAAACGGAGCAAGCAAATGAAATGTGGCGGTGTAGCTTAGTTGGCTAGAGCGTCCGGTTCATACCCGGAAGGTCGGT
>CALHKP010000006.1 GCA_938034165.1 uncultured Clostridia bacterium
ACATTGGGACATAATCAGTTTCGTTATACTAAGACAATATCACATTTGATACATAGCTATGCGAATTGTATGAATAATTTACAATTCTTGACAAATCCTGCAAATGCCCGTATAATGGATACGTTAATAACAATGATGGTCACCGTATGGTGTTAAAAGGGAAACAGGTTAGATTCCTGTGCGGTCACGCCGCTGTAAAGAATAGTCGTATTCATTATGTCACTGATAAATCGGGAAGACGGATGCGATGCATGATTTCTGAGCCAGAAGAACTGCCTCATTTAGCCAATTACACAAGGTTACGAACGATGACCGGTGTACACACGCTTAAGCTGAATTGAGCAGTATTTTTAATTGCAGCTGCACATTTTTTGTTGTGCATGCAGGTAATAAGAATATGCGTTTTTTAATGTTAAGTTGTACACCTGTCAGACAAGACGGGTGTATTTTTATTTAAGGGCGAAATTCAGCGTTTAGAAGTTTTGTTTATGAAAGGAGTCAATATGACTAAAAAAGAAAGACTAATTATGTCACTGACAACTGTATTTGCAGTTATTTTCGGTGTAGTTCCTTCAGCAAGCGCAATGCACATCATGGAAGGTTACCTTCCTGCAGTTCACTGCGTTGTTTGGGGAGTTATCTGCATTCCGTTCCTTGTTTGGGGTATTATCTCAATCAAGAAAACTCTGAATGACAACAGAAAAACATTCACAATCCTTGCTATGGCAGGTGCGTTTATTTTCGTTATTTCATCACTGAAGATTCCTTCAGTTTCAGGAAGCTGTTCACACATGACAGGTACAGGCCTAGGTGCAATCCTGTTCGGACCTGCAGCAGTAAGTGTTCTTGGAATCATCGTTCTTCTGTTCCAGGCAATCCTTCTTGCTCACGGCGGACTTACTTCACTAGGTGCAAACACTTTCTCAATGGCTATTGCAGGACCTTTCGTTTCATACGGAATCTATAAGCTTTGCCAGAAACTGAATGTAAATAAGAAAGTATCAGTATTCCTTGCTGCTATGCTTGGTGATATTTTCACATACTGTGTAACAAGTTTCCAGCTTGCATTTGCTTACCCATCAAAGGTTGGCGGCGTAGGCGCTTCAGCTATCAAATTCTTAGGTGTATTTGCACCAACACAGCTTCCTCTTGCTATCGTTGAAGGTCTGTTAACAGTAGTTATCATAATCGGACTTGAAACATATGCAAAACCTGAGCTTCGTGCAATAGGATTTATTAAGGAGGATAAATAAGATGGAAAAGAAAAGCAATAAGAAACTGGTTATCGTTCTTCTGATACTTTGCGTATTAATCGCAATTGTTCCTCTGTTCCTCGTAAAGGGTGCGGAGTTTGGCGGTTCTGACGATGCGGGAAGTGAAATGGTATCAGAAATCAGAGGCGCTGAATATGAACCATGGTTTACTCCTGTTGTTGAACAGTACCTTGATGGTGAACTTCCGGGCGAAATCGAAAGCCTTCTGTTCTGCGTTCAGACAGGTATCGGTGTTGGAGTTTTAGCTTTCTTCATGGGTCGTTTCTATGAAAGAAGCAAATGGAAGAATAAGGATAACGAGTAATTGATATGATTGTAGTAGATAAGCTCTGCTACGGTTCAAAATTAAGATATGTAAACCCATACGAAAAATTTGCATTTGCAATGCTGACCTTGATATTTTGCATCGTCAGTCGTTCCATTGTGATGGGAATTTTCGTAATGGGTGTTAATGCTTTATTGACAATAAAAAAGGGCGGTATTTCAGGAAATAGGTATTTCAAACTGATGACGATTCCACTTGCATTTCTTGTTTTGAGCACTGTGGCAATAATAGTAAACTGGAGCAGAGAGCCTCTCGATGCCTTTGCTTTTCAAATAGGGGAACACTATATTACAGGAAGCTGCGAAGATGCTGTTATGGCTCTTCGGCTTATTGTTACAGCGCTTGCAGCAGTCTCTTGCCTTTATTTCTTGTCTCTTAATACGACAATGACGGACATTCTTGCAGTTTTTAGATCTCTCAAATGTCCGGTGCTCATAAGCGAACTTATGCTTATGATCTACAGATTCATTTTCGTTCTTCTTGACAGCGCATATTATATTTCTTCTTCGCAGCATGCGAGATTGGGATATAAGGACTATAAGACATCACTCAAGAGCTTTGCGGGAATGGTTCAGGCTGTATTTATACAGTCCATGAAACGTTCCAGAGTTTTGTACGATGCTATGGAAGCCCGTTGTTACGATGGCAGAGTCAACGTTCTCAACGAGCACAGACCTGTCAAAAGAAAAAATGTAATAATGATTGCTGTATTTGAAATAGTACTTTTGATATTTACCGTGATGGTAAAGACTGGAGTTGTTTAGATGAAGGATTATATAATCAAAGCCGAAGGTCTTGGATTTTCTTATGATGATTCGAAAACGTATTCTCTTGAAGGCTTTGATCTTGAGATTGAAAGGGGAAAAAGGGTAGCTTTTATGGGAGCTAACGGCGCCGGAAAATCAACATTTTTTCTGTGCCTGAACGGTATTAACAGACCCGAAAAAGGTACCATCTATATAAACGGAAAGCCTATTGACTATAGTAGAAAAGGGCTTCTCGATCTTAGGAAAACCGTGGGAATAGTCTTTCAGGATCCTGACAACCAGCTGTTTTCGGCATCTGTTTTCCAGGAAATTTCTTTTGGCGCGCTGAATATCGGCATGAGCGAGGAAGAAGCTGAGAAGGCAGTAAACGATGTTATGGAAACGTTAGAGATAACTCCATTCAGGGAAAAGCCTGTTCACTCTCTTTCGGGAGGGCAGAAAAAACAGGTTTCAATTGCAGATGTAGTGGTTATGAATCCGGAAATTATAATCTTTGATGAACCTGCGGCTTCTCTTGACCCGAAGCACACAGAAATTGTAAACCGCATAATAGACATGCTTTCGAAGCAGGGAATAACGGTTTTGATTTCAACTCACGATGTTGATTATGCGCTTGAGTGGGCGGACGAAACAGTAGTGGTTCATGACGGCAAAGTTCTGGCAAAGGGACTTCCGGAGGAGGTTTTTGCAGATGAGAGCATCCTGAAAATGGCGAATCTGAAAAAGCCTGCAGCTATGGAACTCTTCGAAAGTCTTACCGCAAAGGGAATATTAAAAGAAGGTTATCCCGTTCCAAAGAGTCTCAAGGAACTGGAAAAATACATAGAAAACATATAAGATTTACACAATATTTATGTTTGGCAGAGGGGTTTTGTGATATAATCTACTTATTATGGTAGAGAGAAAAATTACAGAGACAATAAAAAACAATGACATGATAACAAAAGGACAGCACATTGTATTAGGCCTTTCAGGAGGGCCCGATTCAGTGTGCCTTTTTGATGTTTTGGATTCTATTTCAAAAGAGTGGAATCTGACTATTCATCCCGTTCATGTCAATCACAAGTTCAGACCCGGTGATGCAGAAGCTGATGAGGAGTATACCATAAAGTTATGCGAATCCCGCGGCATTGAGTGCAGAAGTTTTTCTGTGGATTGCGCAAAGCTGGCAGCAGATCTTAAGATGACATCAGAAGAGGCAGGCAGACTGGCAAGGTATGGTGCTTTTTCTCAGGTTGCGGCAGAGTTGGTGAATCAAGGAATTCCAAAAGAGAACATAAGAATCGCTGTTGCTCAGAATTCCGACGATCTTGCGGAAACTGTGCTTTTTAGAATCATCCGAGGCACAGGAACTGATGGCCTTTCCGGAATCAGTTATGTGAGAAAGAGTGAGGACGGAATCCTGATAATACGGCCCCTTATGGATGTTTCCAAAAAAGGGGTTATGGAATATTGCGAATCAAAGAATCTCAACCCTTGCATTGATAAAACAAATCTTGAACCTTTGTACAGCAGAAACAAAATCAGACTTGACCTGATTCCGTATCTTGAAGAGAAATATAATCCGAACATAAAAGAAGGCTTGTGCAGGCTAGCACACTCGGCAGCTGAAGATAGAGAATTTCTCAGGGAATTGGCGAGAGAGGCTTTTGGCAAAAATCTTTTGAAAGTCACAGAAGAGGACGGCAAAGAAACTGCTTTTCTCTTAAACGGAGAAGGTCTGCAAGCTCTTCATGGGGCACTCAGAAGAAGGGTGTTTGCTTATGCCTTTGATAGACTTGGACTTCAGGGCGACCTGTCATATGTTCATTACAAGGCAATGGATGATATTTTGGAAAGCAAAAGCCCGTCGGCATCTTTTGATTTGCCTCATGGTTATAAAATTTCAAGAACTTACGAAAACGTGAGAATCTCGGCACCGATTCGGAACAAAGAGCAAAGAATTTTGAAAGTGCGGATTATGGAAAGAGAAGAATACGAAATTTACCAAAAATCACAAAAGGAGAGCTCTTGCAATAAAGGTGGTGCCAAACCTGCTTTCTTTGATTATGACATGCTTAAACATGAATACGGCGAGAGTGCGAAAGACTTGATTTCTCTCAGAAACAGACAAGGGGGAGATTATATAAATCTTGCCGTAGGACGAAAAAAAATACAGAATCTCTTTGTGGACATGAAGGTTCCGAAAGCGGAAAGAGACGACATTTATATGGCTGCAATAGGCTCAGAAGCTCTCATTGTTTACGCAGGAGAGCGAGGCACAAGATATAGCTCTAAATACAAAGTTTTATCTTGCACAAAAACGGTCATTTGTATTGAAATATAGGTGTTTACATGATAAAATAGATAGACTGTTTTGTTGAATAATACAAATTTGTGGGTAAAAACCAATAAAAGTTTGTATTGTCTGTATTTGAAAAAAGGATTCTGCATGATAGGCAGGTTGCAAAATAGAACAAGAAAAATTTATTAGGAGGAAAGTCGGGAATTGAAAAAGTTTGCTAAGAACATGAGTGTATATCTCGTGATATTTGCTTTGGTAGTGGTAGCTGCATTTGCTTTTAAGGGTGACGGAGCTGCAGATGTGAAGAAGGTTTCTTATTCAACATTTGCCAACTACCTGAAGGAAGAGAAGGTTGTTGAACTCAACATCACAGATACCAAGCTCACAGGAAAACTAAAGACAAAAGACGGTGGCAAGGAAAAAATTGTATATACTTACGCTCCTTACATCACAGAAATAAGTTATCTTGAGGAACAGTACATATATCCTCAGATGCAGGAAGGAAAGCTGAAGCTGGAAACAGATCCACCTAAGGCTACATCAATGATATTCAATATCCTGCCGACGCTGCTGATGGTGGCTTCGCTGGGATTCCTGTTCTATATCATGATGAATCAGGGAGGAAACGGCAAAGCCTTCTCCTTCGGAAAGAGTAAGGCCAAGATGTACAAGGGCGAAGGCAAGAAGATTACCTTTGCTGATGTTGCAGGTCTTGACGAAGAAAAAGAAGAATTACAGGAAATCGTAGACTTCCTGAAAGACCCTAGAAAGTACAGAGAAGTGGGAGCAAGAATACCTAAGGGCGTTCTGCTTGTAGGCCCTCCGGGAACAGGCAAGACTTATGTTTCAAGAGCGACTGCAGGGGAAGCAGGTGTTCCATTCTTCACAATCAGTGGTTCTGACTTCGTGGAAATGTTCGTCGGAGTTGGTGCATCCAGAGTAAGAGACCTGTTTGAACAGGCTAAGAAGAATGCTCCTTGTATTGTATTTATAGACGAAATCGATGCGGTAGGCCGTAAGAGAGGTGCAGGTCTCGGCGGTGGAAACGACGAAAGAGAACAGACTCTTAACCAGCTCTTGGTAGAGATGGATGGATTTGGCGAAAACTCCGGAATCATCATTCTTGCAGCAACTAACAGACCTGATGTTTTAGACCCTGCTCTTTTGAGACCGGGCAGATTTGACAGACAGGTTGTTATAGGTGTTCCTGACGTCAAGGGCAGAGAAGAAATCATCAAAATTCACTCAAAGAACAAACCTTTGTCAGAAGAAGTTTCGCCGAACGTAATTGCGAGAAGAACTCCGGGATTCACACCGGCTGATCTCGAAAACCTTCTAAACGAAGCTGCACTGATTACTGCAAGAAGAAACGGCAGAAAAATCAGAATGGCAGAAATAGAAGAGGCTGCAACCAAAGTTATGGCAGGTCCTGCGAAGAAGAGCAGAGTAATAAGTGAAGACGAAAGAAAGCTTACTGCATACCATGAAGCAGGCCATGCTATCGTAATGAGAAGTCTTCCGGGTTCAGACCCTGTTCATCAGATCACTATTATCCCAAGAGGATCTGCAGGCGGATTTACAATGTCACTTCCTGAAAAGGACAGAACATTTGAAACCAAGAAGAACATGATTAATGCTATAAGACATCTTCTCGGTGGTCGAGTAGCAGAACTTCTGACGCTTGACGATATCAGTACAGGCGCAAGCAACGATATTATGAGAGCAACAGAAATAGCAAGAGATATGGTAACAAGATACGGATTCAGCGAAAAGCTGGGACCTGTATGTTATGCTGACAGCCAGGAAGTATTCCTCGGAAACGATTTCTCATCCAAGAAGAGCTACTCAGAAGATGTTGCTGCAGAAATCGATCACGAAATCAGAGGCATTGTGGATACTGCCTTCGAAGACACAAGAACAATTATCGAAGACAATATGGACAAGCTGGAACGTGTTGCACAGGCGCTCCTTGCTGTGGAAACTCTTGACGGAGAACAGTTCGAGGCACTATACAGAGGAGATATCACTCCTGCCGAACTTGAAGATAAGGTAAGACAGGAAAACGAAAAACTGGAAGAGCAGAATGCCGAAGAAGCAGCTGAAACCGAAAGAATAAGAAAAGAAGAGGAAGCTAAGCTTGCTGAAGAGCTGGCAAAATATGACACAGATTATATGAACAGCAACGAGGGGGCAGTACCTTCCGGCAATGTGACTGACTCAGCCGAAAAGTTCGTATCAGAGCTTGAACCAACAGATGACGAAGATGCAAAAGAAGATACAGAAACCGAAGAAACAGAAGAATCCGAAGACAAAGACGAAAAGTAAGGTTAGAGGATTTTCAGAAGAACATGACGATATTGAAGTAGAACGTAAATGCAAAAGCGGCTTTAACAGAGCCGGTTTTGCTGTATTGAATGAAATTTGAGGTGACCATAATGAAGATCACAGTTAAGGATTGTCTGACATTAGAGGCATTTGATCCCAGCATTGTAGCGGCAGGGGAGAGAAATCTATCTAACAGAGTCAGAAGCGTATCCGTAATGGATGCGGCGGATCTCAAGACTGCAGTAAACAACAATGGGGTGCGTGAACAGATTGTACTGACATCCTTCTATGGCATGAAG
This sequence comes from uncultured Clostridia bacterium, assembly GCA_938034165.1. GTDB lineage: Bacteria > Bacillota > Clostridia > Peptostreptococcales > Anaerovoracaceae > CALHKP01. Next base: position 7,275 of record CALHKP010000006.1, read on the forward strand.
AATAACGAACAGCTGCAGGCTGATGTAGTAAGAGCTCTTGCAAAGTGCGGAGTCAGCGCACTTGTGGTATTTCACGCAAAAAACGGAATCACAGCAGCTGACAGCGAAATCATCGAAGCTGCGGAGACGGCAGGTTTACCGTTTATCATAATTCCAAACGGCAACCAGGCTGAGTATGCTGATGCCATCGAGCAGATTATGGACAAAATTCTGTATGGGGATAATTTCAAAAACAGCCTGATAAACAATACGATTTATCATTTGCTGAATTTCGAAAAGCACAAGAGTTTTCCTTCGGCCCTGAAAGAGGCTGCTTTGAGCAACGAGTTTCAGGTAGTAATGCTGTCAAAGGATTTTAATCCTATTCTTGTAGTTGAAACAAGACATAAGGCGACAGTTGCGGATGCCGTAAGACTCCTGAAGGATCATGAGACAGACAGAAGCGGCATATATTCCATGCTGGATATTAACGGAGTTCTCACATACTGGGGCTCAATTAACATCGAAAAAGAAAAATATTTCCTATTGATTGTTGACAATGACGACAATTATTCCGCAGGTGAAATAACAAAGCTTGCCGAGATAATCGAGCTTGCTATCGGAATGTGGAAATACACTCCTGAACGCGACCTGAAGGCTGAGTTCATCAAATCACTTATCAGAGGTAACAGAAGTCTTGCATATTCGCTGAAAGACGAAATGGGTATCCTGACAGAGAGTATAATAAGCGTGTTTTATGCCAGAGGTATAGAAAACTCACAGAGTCTTGACACCATTGCAGAGTTCGAAAAAAATGAAAACTGCGAAGTTATGTGCATACAGGACTCAGAAGAAACATACGGCATAATTATAAAGAATCCTGCGGACGGAGACAGTGCGGAGACAGGGGGCAAAGCCTCAAGCTTGCGCCTATTTGACAAGCTTAAGGAAGGCAATAAAGCGGTTCGTATATTCCACGCGACAGGACTTGACGGAATTGAAGGTGCGGCTGACGGTTTCAAGCTGATCAGCGAAACATGGACCTTTGTTGAGAATGTTTTCCCATACAAGAGAGTATTCACAAAATACGAACTTGTTCTCGTATCAAACTGCATCAATATTCAGGTGCAGGGAGGATATATCAAAAAAAACTATGTAGAGCTTCTGGAGCCTTTCAAAAAGGAAATGGGAGAAAACAAGGCAAAACAGCTTTTGGAAACTCTCGAAACTTTTGTTCTTGATGCGGGCATGAACAGTAGCAAAACATCGGAATTCATGGGAATTCATACCAATACAGTACAGTACAGGCTCAAGAGAATCAATGACGTATTGGGTGCGGAAATCACCGGAAACCGAGTAATTCCGGGACTTACTATAGCACTTGCGCTTAAGAGACTTGAGCGTGTTGTAAACTAAATCTATCCAAAAGAGGAGAAAAGAAGAAACATGTTATTAGCTTTTGATGTAGGTAACAGTAACATTGTTCTAGGTGTTTTCAAGGACAGAGAGCTGATTACCAACTGGAGAATCGAAACCGACACAAACAAGAGTGCGGACGAGTATGGAATGATTGTAAGACAGTTATTTGACTATGAAGGTCTGAAAATGTCTGAGGTTACAGATATAATCATTTCGACAGTAGTGCCGTCAGTTCTTTATACGCTGCAGCACTTATCAATGAAGTATTTCAACAAAAGAGCTATCGTTATCGAGTCAGGTGTAAAAACCGGCATGGTTGTAAAATATGACAATCCAAAGCAGGTTGGTGCAGACAGAATCGTAAATGCTGTAGCTGCTTATCACAAATACGGCGGACCTTTGATCATCATTGACTTTGGTACTGCGACAACATTTTGTGCAGTGAGCGACAAAGCTGAATACCTTGGAGGCACAATCGCACCGGGGCTTAAGATATCATCAGAAGCATTGTTCGAAAAAACATCAAAGCTTCCAAAAGTTGAACTGGAAGAGCCCGGAACAACTATATGCAAGAATACTATTCAGAGCATGCAGTCAGGTCTGGTTTACGGACACATGGGAATGGTTGAGTTCATCGTAAACAAAATGAAAAGAGAACTTGCAGAAGTGGTAGGAGCTGACAAGAAGGTTACAGTGGTTGCAACAGGCGGTCTGTCAACTTTGATTGACAACGGGGTTGATTGCATAGACCATGTGGACAAGATGCTTACTCTGGAAGGACTTGAAATAATCTACGAAAAAAACAGAAAAAAACCTAAAACAACAGGTAAATGTAAAGGAAAAATACATGAAGAAGACGCTTAGTATAGGAAATGTCAAGTTAGACAATCCGTATTTACTGGCGCCGCTGGCAGGAATTACAGACGCTCCATTTCGAAGGCTTTGCACTCGATTTGGAGCTGCTTTGGTATATTCGGAAATGGTAAGCGCCAAAGGTCTTTGGTACGGAGACAAGAAGACAGATCAGCTTCTCACGGTACACGAGGATGAAAAACCTGTGGCATACCAGATTTTCGGAAGCGAACCGGAAATAATGGCATATGCGGCAAAGGAACTCGACTCACGAGAAAATGTAATTCTCGATGTCAACATGGGTTGTCCGGTTCCAAAGATTGTAAAAAATGGAGAGGGTTCAGCACTGCTTAAGAATCCCGACCTCATATACGAAATTATCTCTGCTATGGTAAAAAATACTTCCAAACCGGTAACCGCAAAAATAAGACTTGGATTTGAGAAGAATTCCTTTCTGGCTGTTGAAGCAGCAAAGGCCATAGAAGCTGCAGGTGCGGCGGCAGTTGCAGTTCACGGAAGAACCAGAGAGCAGTATTATGACGGAGAAGCAGACTGGGAAAAAATCGCACGTGTAAGAGAGGCAGTAGATATTCCTCTTATAGGAAACGGCGATGTAGTGGATATTGCCTCGGCTCACAAGATGATGGAAGTAACAGGCTGCGATCTTGTTATGATTGGTAGGGGAGCACTCGGAAATCCATGGATATTCAGAGAACTCAAGGCCGATTACGAAGGAAAGACGGTTCCGGAGAAACCGACTTTGCAGGAAAGAAAAGACCTTATAATAGAGCACATTGATATGTGCACAGAACAAAAAGGTGAATATGCCGCAGTGCGAGAGATGAGAAAGTTCATTGGATGGTACATGAAAGGTATTACAGGCGGCGCTGCCCTCAGAGGCAGAGTAAATACAATTACAGACATTGATGTGCTGAAACAGGAAATCAGAGATTTCGGCATATAAATTAAAAGAAGCAGAAAACGCCCTGAACAAAACGGGAAATCCCATTTGAATTCAGAGCGTTTTTTTAGTACTCACTTTTTACCTGTATGTGCAGGATAGAGCTTGCTTATTTCTTGTGTTTATCGTCTTCTTTCAGATATTCCTCAGGTCTCTTTTTGTTTGAAACCCAATGTGCAAATACTGTTTCTACTAGTTTATCTTTGTCTTTGCTCCTAAAGCATTCAAGTAGCTGTTTGTGGTCCTCGTTTACACGGGCAAGCCACTGGAACTTGTCTGATTCAGCCTGACTGAACCATGAGGTGCGGACGTATTTTTGCTGAAGGGAGTGTATCAACTCAACCAGATTGTTGTTTCCACATTTGTGCAGATATACGTTGTGAAATTCCATCTGCTCGTTGTGATACAGTTCATAATTCTTTCGGGTTATGGCAAGTTCCATGCCTAGGACGATTGTTTCCATTTTTTCGATATCGCCATCTGTAAGATTATCCAATGCAAGAACTGCAGCATATGAATCGAGGCATGCAATGATGAAATAGTTTTCCCATACATCCTTTCTGTCCAGATGCTTTACGAAGAAACCTTTTCTGCCGGTATTGTCGACAATTCCGTCAGCAACAAGTCTGATCAAAGCTTCTCTGATTGGAGTTCTGCTGATTCCGAAGATTTCCATGAGCTCTGCTTCTGAGAGTCTTTTGCCTGATTCAAAATTGCCGATTTCAATTTCGTGAACGATATAATCATATATCTGCTCGCTTGATGATTTTATTTTTAACATTTTACGTATCCTCCTAAAATGAATGCAAATATATTTTGATGTCTTTTTATATTACCTTCTTATTTTATATTACATTTGGAACGCAAGTCAATAAAATCAGACAAGAATAGTAGAGAAAAGATATTGACATATAATATATTATCAGAAAATACACGAACTTGTATGAGGAGGGAAAAGTGGATACTATATTTTTTAACGGATGTATTCATACAATGGATGCATCTGAACCCACAGCAGAAGCTGTTGCGGTCAAAGACGGAATTATTATTAGAGTAGGCTCAAACGAAGAAATTCTGAGTCTGAAAAGCGAAAACACAGAACTTATCGATCTGGAAGGCAAAATGATGTTGCCGGGATTCAACGACAGCCACTGTCATCTTCTGAGTTACGGCTACAGCCTGGAGAAGGTAAATCTGTACAGTGCTGAGTGCATGGATGATCTTATAAGATTAGGAAGAGAGTTCCTTGAGGAGCATCCGGGCCTTACATGGCTTCAGGGAAGAGGTTGGAATACCAACGAATGGGAAGATACAAGATATCCGAACAGACATGATCTTGACAAGATTACAACAGATATTCCAATGTTTTACACACGTGCATGCGGTCATGTAATTGCAGTAAACAGCAAGGCTCTTGAGGTTATGGGTGTTACAAGAGACACAGAACAGATTCCCGGTGGATCAATCGCGTTTGATGATGACGGAGAACCTCTGGGTATCTTCACTGAAGCAGCAAGAGATCTGATTTACGATGCGCTTCCCGAGCTGACAGTTGAGGATGTTAAGAGAATGCTTATTGCAGGCGGAAAAGATGCTTTGTCATACGGAATAACTACTATGCATACAGATGACTTTGAGGCACTTCCTGTAGGTGAATATCCAAAAGTACTGGAAGCATACAGAGAGCTTGAGAATGCAGGAGAACTTCCTGTAAGAATCTATGCACAGTGCTTACTTGCTCACAAGGACATCCTGGAGGAATTCCTTTCACATGGATATACAACAAATTATGGTTCACCAATGTGCAGAATCGGAAGTCTCAAGCTTTTAATCGACGGTTCACTAGGCGGAAAAACTGCTTTTATGAGAGAACCTTATCTCAACGATCCATCAACAAAGGGAATAGCAACAATGACACAGGACGAACTCAATGAGCTTCTTCTGACAGCACAGAAAAAAGGTCTCATGGCTTCACTTCATTCAATTGGAGACGGTGCTATGGAAATGTCACTGAATGCAATTGAATATGCAGAAATGAACTGTCCGAGAGCTGACATGAGACATGCGATTGTTCACTGCCAGATCAGTACGGATGACCTGCTGAAGAGATTCAAAAAACTTAATGTAGTGGGACATATTCAGCCTGCGTTTATTGATGCTGACATGTACATAGTTGAAGAGAGAGTGGGCAAAGAAAAAGCAAAGACTTCTTACGCATGGAAGACGATGCAGGATCTCGGAATTCACATGGCATTTGGTTCCGACAGCCCTGTAATCAGCTTGAGCGTAATGGAAGGACTGTACTGTGCAGTTACAAGAAAAGACCTTGCCGGAAATCCTGAAAACGGATGGATTCCTGAACAGGCAATATCTCTTTACGATGCGGTTTATGCATATACTATGGGAGGAGCATATGCATCTTATGACGAAGGTCGCAAGGGAAGCATAACAAAGGGAAAATATGCAGATATGGTTATACTTGACAGAAATATCTTTGAGATTCCTGAAGAAGAAATCAAAGATGCGCAGGTTTTAAAAACTATTGTTGATGGTAAAATTGTTTATGAAAGGAATGCGAACTGATGAGTAACAAAACTACAGAAACTTCAAAAGCCGGGTTCAAACAAGAAATAGGATTGTTTGGCGGCGTAAGTATGCTGGGAAGTATTATGATCGGTGGTGGAATCTTCTATCTTGGTTCATATGTTCTTCAGCGTACTGATTTCAGCATGGGGCTGGCGCTTCTTTGCTGGATTATAGGTGGTATTATCACAATGCTTGGCGGTCTTTGCTTTGCTGAAATGGGTGCAATGCTTCCTAAGGCAGGTGGAATGACTGTTTATCTGAATACTGCATATCACCCTCTTGTTGGATTCCTGAACGGATTTAACAGTTGGCTCTTGAGCGGTGCAGGCTCACTGGCAGCAGGTGCCTTGGCGTTTTCTGCAATATTCGGACTTACGGGCACAACAGGAAAGCTGGTAGCATCGGGTCTTATGATTGCCTTCACTGCATATAACATGCTTGGCATAAAGGCCGGATCGATTTTCCAGAATTTCACAATGGTAGCAAAGCTGATACCGATTGCAATTATAATGATTTCTGCATTCTTTATGGGTGATGTTTCACCGGATTTGTCAATTATGCCTGAAGGAACAAGCTTTAATTTTTCAAGCTTCATAAGCATGACTGCATTTGCAACATTGGCAACTCTATGGGCATACGAAGGTTGGATTAACCTTAACACAGTATCCGAAGAAATGAAGAATCCAAAGAGAAATCTTCCTCTTTCACTTATTATAGCTATCGGCGGAATTACTTTGCTGTATGTACTCTTTAACTATGCAATTTACAGAGTAATCCCTGCTGACGAAGTTCGTTCACTTATTGACGGCGAAAACTTCTACCTCGGTACAGAAGTAGCAAAGAGACTGCTGGGCGGATTCGGCGGAGTTATCGTAATCATAGGAATGACAATTTCACAGCTGGGGTCAATCAACGGCATGGCTATAGCATTCCCTCGCACATACTATGCGATGGCAGAAGAAGGACATTTCTTCAAATCATTTGCAAAACTACATCCTAGGTATCGCGTGCCTACAGTGCCTATTCTGTGCCAGTGCGTTATTACAATCATCCTGATTTGGCTGAGAGACCTTAACCAGTTGACATCTCTAGTAGTATTCAGTAACATGCTGTTTAACGTTATGGTAATCATTGCAGTACCTGTACTTAGAAAGAAAATGCCTGATGCCGAAAGACCTTACAGAGTATGGGGTGGCATGCCTACAGTGTATGTAACCATAGCTATCTTCTTCCTGATGATGCTCAATACACTGTTCGAAGATCCGCTGACTTGCGTTATCGGACTTGCAGTTCCTGCATTAGGAGTTCTGGTATACTTACTATTTGACAGAAAGCTGAAAAAAGAAAGAGAGCTCGAAGGAAAAGCAAAATAAAAGACAAAATAAAAACAGAGCGGGAATTTCCTCCTGCTCTGTTAATTTTTTTTGATTAACCGAAGTATCTCTTGAGAAGTCCTTCGAATGCCTTACCGTGTCTAGCTTCGTCTCTTGCCATTTCGTGAACTGTGTCATGAATAGCATCAAGGTTAGCAGCCTTAGCTCTCTTAGCAAGGTCAAACTTACCTGCTGTAGCGCCATTTTCTGCATCAACTCTCATTTCGAGGTTCTTCTTAGTGCTATCTGTTACAACTTCGCCGAGAAGTTCTGCAAACTTAGCAGCATGTTCTGCTTCTTCGTAAGCAGCCTTTTCCCAGTAAAGACCGATTTCAGGATAACCTTCTCTATGTGCAACTCTTGCCATTGCAAGGTACATACCTACTTCTGAACATTCACCTTCGAAGTTAGCTCTCAGGTCAGCTAAGATGTCTTCGCTAACGCCCTGTGCTACTCCTACAACGTGTTCTGCAGCCCATTCTCTTTCGCCTGTCTGAGCCTTGAATTTATCTGCTCCAACGTGACACTGTGGACACTCTGCAGGTGGTTGATCTCCTTCATGTACATATCCGCATACTGTGCATACCCATTTCATAACTAATTCCTCCTTGATTTAAAAATTTAATTTTCGTTTAAAATCTTGTTATCTAATCGTTTGTAAGGCTTTCCTATCGCCTTATGGTTAAATTATACCACACAAATTTTGTCTGAAACATGAAAAATAAATTCTTTTTTAAAAAAATCGTGATATAATTGGAGCAACTATCCCAAAGCGGATACAAGAAAAATCGGGAGGAATAGAAAACAATGACAGAGAAAAAAGAAAGTTTTCTTAAAAGAAAGAACATAGAATTTACGGCAAAGAGATATCTTCAGGATGCGCTTTCTGCAATGGCGCTGGGGCTTTTTGCATCGCTTCTCATAGGACTCATAATCAAAACAGTGGGAGAACAGACAATTGCACTCTTTGGAGCAAATCAAATTTCTGAGTTTCTTGTTGATACAGGCGCTCAGGCAATGGGTATGATGGGAGCCGCTGTAGGTGTTGCAGTCAGCTGGGGACTTCAGGCACCGCCTCTTGTAATGTTTACAAGTGCTGTTACAGGTATGCTGGGAGCGACTTTCGGAGGACCTGCAGGAGCTTTTCTTGCAGTTGCTGTGGGTGCTGAGTTCGGAAAAGCAGTATCTAAGGAAACAAAGGTGGATATTCTGGTTACACCTGCTGTAACTGTTCTGACAGCAGGACTTGCTGCAGTTGTATGCGGACCTGTTATTGATAAACTGATGAATGGTCTGGGACATCTGATTATGAGTGCAACAGAAATGCAGCCTTTCTTCTTTGGGATAATCATTTCGGTTATAGTGGGGCTTGCTTTGACTGCACCCATTTCCAGTGCTGCTCTTTGCATAATGTTGGGACTTTCGGGGCTTGCGGCAGGAGCTGCTACTGCAGGTTGCTGCGCCCAGATGGTTGGCTTTGCTGTGATAAGTTACAGAGAAAACGGAATGGGAGGTCTTGTGGCTCAGGGAATCGGGACATCAATGCTTCAGATTTCGAACATATTCAAGAATCCATGGATTTTGCTTCCGCCGACCCTTGCAGGTGCAATAACGGGACCGGTTTGCACAGTTCTTCTTCATATGGAAAACAATCCAATGGGTGCAGGAATGGGAACTTCAGGTCTTGTAGGTCAAATCGGAACTTTTACGACTATGGGATTTTCAGTGGCTGTGCTTATCAAAATACTGGTTGCTCACATACTTCTTCCGGCAGTGCTTGCTCTGGTATTTGACAAAGTTCTCCGAAAGATGAATAGAATCAAAGACGGCGACTACAGACTGGAACTGTAAAACAGGCCTGAACTCCTTGAAAATTACACAAAACTATAGTATAATTAACGGGTTATGAAACTATGCGGTGCTTTTAATTACAGTCACCGCACTTTTTAAAAGGATGTGAGGTCTATGGAGAAAAAAAAGCAACTGTTAATTTTGCTGCTTATTGCTGTTTTGGGCGTAACAATGACAGGCTGCACAACATATGACAATTTTAAGACTGCTTTTTTCTCATCAGATAAAAGTGATGACACTATTAAGATAGGTGTGCTTCAGCCACTCAGCGGAGTTTACAAGGAACTTGGAATTCAGGAACTTGAAGGTATAAGACTTGCTAACAAGCTTTATCCTAAGGTGAATGGCAAAAAAGTGGAACTGATAGAAGCTGATTCGCAGGGCAGTATATATGTAGCCGAAAGTGTGGTCAAGGATCTTGTAAACAAGAAGCCGACTATGGTTATCGGAAGTCATGGAGATGCAGTAACTCTTACAGCCGCAAAGGAACTGGAAAAGGCAAAGATTCCGGGAATAAGCGCAAGTGCAACGAACCCACTGATTTCGGAAAACCATGACTATTATGCGCAGGTCAGCTTTACTGATGCGGATCAGAGCAAGGCAATAGCCAAATTCATGAGAGAAGAATTGGAAGTAACCAAGGCTGCTGTTGTGAGAACTGAGGGAGATACTCAGTGCAGCGAAATGGCACGCTCATTCAAAAAAGCATTTACGGCAGATTTGGGTGAAGAAGCGGAAGGCAGCGTAAAAACAGTAAAACTTGAAATCAAGGAAAAGAATTATGATGCTTATCTAAAGGAGATAAAGAAGGCCGGAATAAAGGCTGTATTTGCTCCTGTTTCTGTAGAGGAAGCGGGAAAACTCTTTGCTTCGGCAGAGAAACTGAAGATGGAAGATGTTACTTTCATCGGCCCCGTATCATGGGACACAAAAGAAATGGCAAAGCTTCAGAAAAAGCATTCAGATGTAAAAGTAATGATGGCAGCAGACTTTGGTTCTAAGACTGATAATGACAATGATGAATACGAAAAATTCGTAAAAGCATTCAAAAAAGAATACGGCAAAGAACCTACGGAAATTAATGCAAGAGCTTACGATGCATACATGATTGCAATGGAAACCCTTAAGAACGGAACAAAAAAGAACGGGAAGTTAAAGGATGGAGAAGCTTTGATGGAGGAACTTCTTGCTATAGAAGATTTCCCTGCGGTTACGGGAAATATTTCATTTGACAAGAACGGCAAGGCAGTAAAAACAATAAAAATCGACGAACTGAAAGATGGTAAATTTACCACAGTATATACAGTTGAAAACTAAATTTAAAGAACATAAAGGAGAAAAAAAGATGGAACAGCAGATTATCGAAGCATTAGGAGTTATCAGACCAATTCTTCAGAGAGACGGAGGAGACTTGGAATTCGTTGAACTTACAGAAGACAATATCGTTAAGGTAAGACTTCAGGGTCACTGTGCAGGATGCCCGGGAGCAAGAATGACTCTTAAGGGAATCGTAGAAAAGATTCTAAAAGAAAACTTCCCTGAACTTAAGGGTGTAGAGGCAGTTGACTAATATGAACCATATTGACTGCGTCGAAAAAAACTTTGATGAAGAAGTCGAAGTCCTGAGAGAGATGATTCAGTGCATATCTGTTGCAGGAGAAGCGGAAGAAGGCTCTGCCGGTGAGGTTTATCCTTTCGGAAGGGGCGTTCAGGATATACTGGAATACACCCTGAAAAAGGGCGAGGAATTGGGATTTTCTTTTGAAAACATCGACAACTACGGCGCTCACATAGATTTTGGTGAAGGTGAAGAGGTAGTTGGAATCGTAGGACATCTTGACGTGGTGCCCGAAGGAGACGGTTGGAGCTTCGATCCGTACAGCGGAGAAGTGAAGGACGGTTTCATATATGGAAGAGGAACAACAGATGACAAAGGCCCTGTATGTGCTTGTCTTTATGCGATGAAAGCTCTGAAGGATGCCGGATTTGTTCCTGACAGAAAGATCCGACTGATACTGGGTCTTGACGAAGAGACAAATTGGAAGGGTATGGAATATTATCTCAGCAAGGTAAAGGCTCCTGACTTTGGTTTTACACCGGATGGAGATTTCCCTGTAATTAACGGAGAAAAAGGCATACTCGTGTTTGAATTGGCAAAAAAATTCAGCCCTAAGAAGGTTAAGGGTCTTGAACTCAGAAGCTTTGAGGGGGGACAGGTTCCGAATATGGTTGCCGAAAAGGCAAGGGCAGTTGTGCGTACAGATGCGAAGGACCCAAAATCTGTATATGAAGAAATAAAAGAAAAAGTAAAAGAATACAAAGAAGAGACAGGTTATGAAATCTCATGCAGAGGCATGGGAAAAAGTCTTGAAATTTCAGTAGTCGGAAAGTCTGCTCATGGAGCAAGCCCTGAGCTTGGATTGAATGCAATTTCGGTTTTACTGGATTTTCTCAGCAGACTCAATTTTGCTGACGAAGAGGTTAATGACCTGATAGAATTCTATAACAGTCACATAGGTTTCGAAGTAAACGGTGAGCATCTGGGATGCGCCTTTGAGGACGAACCTTCCGGCAAGCTTACTGTAAATGTTGGAATGGCAAAGTATGACAGAGATTCTGTTACATTTGTAATAAACGTAAGATACCCTGTAACTTCAACAGAAGAAGAGGTATATGCGGGATTGCAGCCTGTTGCTGACAGATACAACATGGGAGTTGTAAAACACGCATCCCAGGATCCGATTATGATGGATAAGGACAGCTTGTTAATTAAGACTTTTATGGATGCCTACAGCAATTACACAGGAGACACTGAGAGTGAGCCGGTGGTAATGGGTGGCGGGACTTATGCACGTGCAATGAAAAATGTAGTTGCATTCGGAGCCCTTTTCCCGGGAGATCCTGATGTGATGCACCAGAAGGACGAAAGACTTGAGCTTGACAGATTTTTGACTATGACAAAGATTTATGCCCAGGCTATATGCAAAATCTCTTCTGCGGATTTCAAATTTTAAATTTTAGATTGGAAAGAATTAAGAATGGATAATAACACAAAGAAAACTAATCGCATTACAAGACTTGCAGTGCTGACAGCAGTATCATGTGTTCTGATGTTTCTTATCAGAATACCTTTTCCGCTTGCACCTTTTCTTATATATGATCCTGCGGATATTCCGATTTACATCACTGCATTTGCATACGGACCTGTACCGGGACTTATCATTACAGTGGTAGTAAGCTTTATTCAGGCATTTATGATGGGTGGAGACGGAGTATACGGATTTCTTATGCACATAATCGCAACGGGACTCTTTGTTCTGGTTGCAGGCCTTATGTACAAGCACAAGAAGACAAAGAAAGAAGCAGTCATTGCAATCGTCGTAGGTGTAATTGTTATGACAGCATCAATGTGCGTTGCGAACTATTTCATCACTTCAGCATTTTTGGGTGTACCAAAATCGGCAATCGTGGCAATGCTTCCTACAGCCGTAGTACCTTTTAACCTGCTGAAGGGTGGAATCAACGGTTTTGTAACTTTCTTAGTATATAAGAGATTATCACCAATATTGCACAAATAGAGAAAAAAGGACATACTTATGAGAGATGTAATAATCCGAAACGAAGCGGACACCGAAAAGCTCGGAAAAGAGATTGCCGACGGTGTTAAACCGGGGGATGTTATTGCTTTAATCGGTGACCTGGGAACGGGGAAAACTACACTAACAAAGTATATTGCAAGAGGGCTTGGCATCACTGAAATGATAACAAGCCCTACTTTTACTATTGTAAGTGAATACAAATCAGGGAGAATTCCTCTGTTCCACTTTGATGTTTACAGATTAGAAAACTCCGGAGACATTTTTGAAACCGGAATAGAAGAATATTTTCACATGGACGGCGTATGTATTGTTGAGTGGGCGGATATGATAGCAGAAATTTTGCCTGATGACACGAAGTGCGTGTTTATGGAATACGGCGAAAATGAAGGAGAGAGAATTTACAGATGTACATTTTGAGTTTTGAAACAACAGGAAATATATGCTCGGCTGCTCTGATTGATGGTGAGGGTCATGTTATCATGGAGGCTTCGGAAGACAGAATGAGCCACCTCAGGGAGCTTACAGCAATGTCTCAGAAACTTGTAGACAGAGCCGGAATCAAAAAGAGCGAAATCAGCGCAGTTGCAAGTTCTGCAGGACCGGGCTCATTTACGGGAATCAGAATAGGAGTGACTACGGCAAGAACTGTTGCTCAGGCATTGGGCGTAAAGTGTATTTCTGTATCATCCCTTAAGATATTTGACAGATATGCAGACGAAAACAGAAGTGTTGCTGTAATTTTCAATGCGAGAAGAGGACAGGTTTACGGAGCTGTTTTCGGGCACAAAAAAGAAGAAATTTTGGCACCGGGCCCATATATGCTCGAGGATGTACTTGCAGCTTGCGAAGGAATTGAGGATGTTGTCTTCTTTGGTGACGGAGTGGATGCCTACAGTGACAGACTGGAAGGCTATAAGCTTGCGGAGGAAAAAATAAGATATCAGACTGCTGATATGGTGGCCGAGGCTGCAAAGCGAAAATATGAGGCAGGAGAGACGCTGGATTACGAAGAGCTTCTTCCTGATTATATGAGGGCGCCGGAAGCAGAACAGAAACTGAAAAGCGGACAGCTTGCAAGTGAGAGAGCAGCAAAGCTGGCAAAGTTCAGGAGCAGATAATGGCAGATATTATAATCAGATTCGGAGAAGAAAAGGACATATCAGAGATGGCGGAAATCGAGCAAGAATGCTTTGCCGTTCCCTGGTCGCAGGATGCGTTGTCTTATGATATGCTTGATAATCACATGGCCGTTTATTTTGTTGCGGAAAAGGACGAAAAAGTAGTGGGCTATGTGGGAATATGGCGAATTATGGATGAATGTCATATCAATAATGTTGCGGTGAAGCCGGCTTTCAGAAGGGAGCATATAGGCTCTGCGCTTATTGAGGCTATGCTGGATTACTGCAAAGAGGAAAATCTTGTCGCTCAGACTCTGGAAGTTAGAGAAAGCAACGAGCCTGCCATAGGGCTTTATTCGAAGTACGGATTTTCCAGTGCAGGTATCAGAAAAGGATACTACGAAGACAACGGAGAAAATGCAGTTATAATGTGGAGAACTGCATAAACTGATATTGGAAAGAAAGGATGAGTGGAAAAAATGAAGGATGGAAAATTTTTGACACTTTCAATTGAGTCCAGCTGTGATGAAACGGCAGCGGCTGTTATTGCAGACGGAAGAAGCGTGCTGAGCAGCATTATTTCTACTCAGATTGAAATACATAAGATGTACGGGGGCGTTGTTCCCGAGATTGCATCGAGACACCACCTGACAAATGTAAATGCGGTTATAGATGAGGCTCTGGAGAAGGCGGAAGTTACTCTTGATGATATCGACCTGATAGGTGTGACTTACGGACCCGGTCTTGTGGGGGCTCTTGTAATAGGTGTTGCGGCAGCAAAGGCAATATCATTTGCTAAGGATATTCCTCTTGTGGGTGTAAATCACATGTATGGTCATGTAAGCGCTAATTTTATAGAGTACCCTGAGCTTGAGCCACCTTTTATGAGTCTTGTTGTTTCAGGGGGACATACCAATATAATTGAAATGGAAGATTATACTCACTGCAGGGTACTGGGCTCTACGAGGGACGATGCTGTAGGTGAGGCTTATGACAAGGTTGCCCGTGTAATCGGTTTAGGCTATCCGGGAGGACCGAAGATAGATAAGCTGGCAAAGGAAGGAAATCCTGAAGCCATCAAGTTTAAACGTGTAATGTTAGAAAAGGATAGTTTTGATTTCAGTTTCAGCGGTCTCAAAACTGCTGTTTTGAATTACATTAATTCTATGAGACAATCCGGTAAGGAAGTAAATAATGCCGACGTTGCTGCCGGTTTTCAGGCGGCAGTAATCGATGTTCTTGTGAAGAAGACCATGGATGCGGCAAGAACCCTCAAGAGGGACAAGCTGGTTCTTGCCGGAGGCGTTGCTGCTAACAGTATGTTGAGAAAGTCTTTGCAGGAGGCCTGTGACAGGGAAGGCATACGCCTCTACCTGCCGCCGATGTCACTATGTACAGATAATGCAGCTATGATTGGTGTCAGTGCATATTACAAATATATGGCTCACGGAGCAGATGACCTTTCGCTGGATGCTGATCCGAGCCTTGATTTTTAGGAGGAGTTTAAGATGATAATACTTTCCGCTTCAGAGATATGCAAAAGCTATGGAACGGATATAATACTTGAAAATATTTCTTTTTCCGTAAACGAAGGCGACAGAGTAGGCATTGTAGGAGCAAATGGAGCCGGAAAAAGTACGCTTCTGAACATTCTGTCTGGGGAAATGACAGCAGACAGCGGTAACTTCTTTGTTGCGAAGGATACTGCAATCGGTTATCTGAAACAGAAGGAAAACTTTGATGGCAGAAACACAGTTCTTGAGGAAGTCAAAAAAATCTTTAGCGAAATAGAAGAACTGGAAAAAGAAATTCACGATTTAACAAAACAGATAGAAGAGCTTTCTTTGCAGGGAAAGGCTGATACAGAGGAAGGACACAGACTGATTTCAAGACAGTCAGACCTTCAGGAAAAGTTCAGAAACATAGGCGGATTCTCATATAAGAGTGAGATGTACGGAATTTTGTCCAGCATGGCCTTTGGAGAAGACTATTATAACAAGAGAGTGGATACTTTGTCCGGGGGAGAGAGAACAAGACTTGCTCTTGCCTGCCTTCTTCTGGAAAAGCCGGATATTCTGTTCCTTGACGAGCCTACAAACCATCTGGATATAGGAACTCTCAAATGGCTTGAACACTATCTGAAGGGCTATACAGGAACTATAATTCTGATTTCCCATGACAGATATTTCCTTGATCAGACTGTTAACAGAATCTTTGAGGTTGAAAATCACAAGCTTACATGCTATGACGGAAATTATTCCGGTTTTGCCGAAAAGAAAAGAAGCCTTAGAGAGGCTCAGCTGAAGGCATACAACAAGCAGCAGACGGAAATCAGACGCCAGGAGGACATGATAAGAAGGTACAAAGAAAGAGGTACAGAGAAACTGGCAAAGAGAGCTGCATCGAGAGAAAAGCGTCTTGAACATATAGAGCGAATCGAAAGACCGGATTCGCTGCCTTCTAAGATGAAAATCGCATTTCACCAAAATTACCAGAGCGGAAACGATGTGCTTTACGGTGAGGAGCTGAGCAAGCAGTTCGGCTTTGGTGCGGGAGCAAAGAAGCTTTTTGAGCATGTTAATTTTGATATTAAACGAGGCGAGAGAATCTGTATAGTGGGGCCTAACGGTGTGGGTAAGACAACTCTTCTCAGAATTCTGATGGAGGAGATTACACCTACAAGTGGATATCTCAAAATCGGCCACAATGTGGAAATGGGATATTATGATCAGGGACAGCTGCTTTTGAACAATGACCTTACGGTTATGGAAGAGGTTCACAGCGAATACAGACTTTATAAGGATAGCGAGATAAGAGGAATCCTGGGAAGATTTTTGTTCAAAAACGATCAGGTATTTCTGAAGGTAGGGTCTCTGTCCGGTGGAGAAAAGGCGCGACTTGCTCTTCTTAAGCTTATGATGAGTGGAGCAAATGTTCTGCTGTTGGACGAACCGACAAACCATCTTGATATCGAATCGAAGGAAGTTTTCGAAGAAGCGCTTGCTGATTATCCGGGAACTGTTATTGCGATTTCTCATGACAGATATTTTCTGAACAGGGTGCCTACGAGAATTCTGGAATTGGAAAAGACAGGATTTACGGAGTATCTGGGAAATTACGATTATTACGTGGAAAAGAAGGATTCTGTGGATTCCGGAAAACAGTACCTCAAGAATATGGCGGAAAACAAACCTGCTGATTCCGGGGCATCAAAGGAGGCACCAAAGCAGGAAAAACTTTCGTCTGCAGAGGAGAGGGAACTGAAAAAGAAGAAGGAAGCGGAAGAGAGAAGAAGGCAGAGAGAAAAGGAAAGATTAGAAAAACTTATCTCCGAGCTGGAAGAAAAAATTTCGGATACAGAGGCCGAAATGTGTAAGCCGGAATACTTCTCAAATCACGGAAAACTGGCGGAGCTGGATGCTTTGCTGGCCGACTCGAAGGCTCAGTTAGAAGAGGCTTACGAGGACTGGCTGATGATTCAGGAATAAAAAAGGTTGCAAATGCAGACATGTCTGTTATAATAGTTTGTGTACTTAAAAAGAATATGGAGGTTAGATATGACTTTTGAGAAAATAAGAGATATTATCGTAGAGCAGCTTAGTGTTGACGAATCACTGGTAGGAATGGATACAAACTTGATGAAGGATTTAGAGGCTGATTCACTGGATGCAGTAGAAATCATCATGGCAATAGAAGAAGAATTCGACATCGAAGTTCCTGACGAAGAAGCAGAGAGATTCCAAGTTGTAGGAGATCTGGTTAAATACGTAGAAGCTCAGTGCGAATAATGCATGTTTAGACCCATCGGATTTCCCGTTGGGTTTTTTTGTACAGATTAAAGAGGGTTAAGAGAAGGGAAATGATATATGAAGAGTGCTAAAATTTCAAATGCGGTTATCAAAAGATTGCCGCGATACAGGCGATATCTTATAGAACTGAAGAAAAAAGGCGTGGAAAAAATTTCTTCCAAGGAGTTCAGTAATCTGATAGGCTACACTGCATCGCAGATCAGACAGGATCTGAACAACTTCGGTGGTTTTGGACAGCAGGGCTATGGATATAGCGTTGACGGGTTGTACGACGAAATAAGTGCTATTCTTGGCCTGAACAAGGAGTACAGAATGGTAATAATGGGTGCAGGTAATCTGGGCCAGGCCATCGCAAAATATACGCGTTTTTACAAGGAAGGGTTCAAGGTTTGTGCAGTTTTCGAGGTAAAGGAGAACCTTATCGGTACAAAGCTTGACGGCATTGATATTCTTGATTACGAGGATATTGTGGAATACGTTGAGAAGGAAAATATTGACATAGGCATTATCTGTGTTAACAGAGACAGTGCGCAGGAGGTTGCTGACAAGCTTTCTTTTGCGGGAGTAAGAGGTATCTGGAATTTTGCTCCTGTAGATATAGAAGTTCCTAAACATGTGGCTCTGGAGGATGTTCACTTATCAGACAGTCTGCATTCTCTGGCATATCACATGAATGATATGAAAAAAAAGGACAAAAAAGAGAAAGAAAAAGAAAAGGCAAAGGATGAGGCGGCCGACAAATAAGCATAAAAAAAGAGGCTGACCTTAGGTCAGCCTCGATTTGTTTACTTATGCTTCTACTGGAGCATCAACAGGGCAAGTGCTAGCACATGATCCGCAATCGATGCAAGCGTCAGCGTCGATTACATGGATTCCATCACCTTCGCTGATAGCTTCTACTGGACATTCAGCAGCGCAAGCTCCACAGTTGATGCAAGCATCTGTAATTTTGTAAGCCATTTTAGTTTCCTCCTTTAGACATGTCTATAATACGCCTATATTATAACAGAAGGGACAAAATAAGTAAAGATGAAAGTTTATTCTCTAACAGGGCATAGCGGAACCGGAAAGTCTTACCAGGCCATTAACATATGCCAGGAAAAACATATAGAAAGTATAATTGATGACGGTTTGTTCATATACAAAAATAGGGTTGAGGCCGGTATTTCGGCAAAGAGGCAAAAGACTATGGTGGGTGCCATAAAAACTGCTCTGTTTACAACTGATGAACATGCTGAAAGTGTGTCGAAGACCATCAAAAAATTGAAGCCGAAATCTATTCTGATTATCGGTACCAGTGACAGGATGACTGATAAGATAACAGAAAGGCTTGGGCTTCCGCCTGTAAGCGAGCGAATCTATATTGAGGATATTACTACGGAGGAGGAGCGGGCGGAAGCCGACCGCCAGCGTCATCAGCAAGGTAAGCATATTATTCCTGCTCCTACGCTGCAGCTCAAGAGAGACTTTGCGGGATATTTTCTTGACCCAATGAGAATCTTCAAGTCAAAGAACGTTCGCGAAAAGCACGAAAACGAAAAGACGGTAGTTCGTCCCACTTTCAGCTACATGGGAGAATTCTTCATATCCGATACTGTGCTTACGGACATTGCAGTATGCGTTGGAAGAGAAATGGACGGAATTTCTGAAGTTCTCAGAGTCTACGAAAATACATCACCGGATAATCTGACTGTAGAAGTTTCTGTAGCAATCAGCCCCGATGTTCCTATATGGGAAACGGCAACTGATTTTCAGCATAAGCTTGCAGAGGTTATAGAATTTATGACTGCCTTTAACGTTGTCAGAGTTGATGTGGAAGTGAGAGATGTTTACTGATGAAAAGAACGGTAATAAACGATGTAAGGGATTTTAACCTAGATCACATATTTGACTGCGGTCAGTGCTTTAGATGGAAAAAAGAAAAAGACGGTTCATACACAGGCACTGCTCTTGGCAAAATCTTGAACCTGAATTTTGAGTATGATGAAGGCTCTGACTCTACAGGAAGTCTTATATTGAACGGGATAAACAAATCGGAATTTGACAATACATGGAAAACCTACTTGGATCTTGACAGAGATTACAGCAAAATCAAATATGAACTGGCCGCAAAGGATCCGGTAATAAAAGAGGCCATAACAAAAGGGCGCGGAATAAGAATCCTGCAGCAGGACCTTTGGGAAACCATAGTATCTTTTATCATATCGCAAAATAACAATATACCGCGCATAAAAGGTTGCATAGAAAAATTGTGCAATCTCTTCGGAGAAGAAGCCGAAAATGAAATTTCAGAACTGAATATAGAAGGGAGCGATGCTTCTTTTTCAGAACTGAAGGCTTGTAATGTTCCTACACCGGAAAAACTGGCAGGGCTTACAGTGGATGATCTTTCAGAAGTAAGACTTGGATACAGAGCAAGGTATCTGATAGAAAGTGCGAATCAGGTTCTGGAAAAAGGCATGCCCCAAACCTATGAAGAGCTTTGCGCGCTAACAGGAGTAGGCCCGAAGGTTGCAAACTGTATATTGCTTTTTGGACTGGGGGATATGAGAAGTTTTCCTATAGATGTCTGGGTAAAGCGGGTAATGAACAGAATGTATGGGATAGAAGAAAATAAGACAAAAGAAATGAAAGAATTCGCAGCCGAAACCTTTGGTGACCTTGGAGGAATAGCTCAGCAGTATCTCTTTTACTATATAAGAGAAATGGATAAGCAAAGATAAGGGTCTATAGGACAAAATACGTTGGTAAAAAGTACAGGGGCTATGGTCATACTAGGTTGATTGATATCGACAATACAACGCGTTTTGACCACGCTTGGTCGATTGCTATCGACTACACATAGCCAAAAACAGTACATATTCCAATAGTCGCAATCTGCACTGTAAATTTTCGAGCTAGACTAAGTGCAGATTGCCACATCTTCAAATCGTACGGTAAAATTTGGCTCCTCAATAAGCGTAGATTTAAGTTTTGAAAAATCACGCTTATTTTCCTGCCAAATTCTCCTTTCATCTAATGGTAAGGATACAAAAATCTAGGATTTTTGTTGAAAATTCAACATTTAACTCAGCGCATATTTCAATTATGTAAAATTGCGCTGAGTTACAAGTAAAAAAAGACAGTGTAAATTGACGTTTTTGTAAATAGCGCTGAGTTAGGCGAGCCTAACCACCTCTGTGCTATGTCGATACAGCCGTGTTTAAAAATTATCCATGCGTCTTTTTTATTTATCTCGAAAAAAACATTTTTTAAACAATTATACAGAAACACATTGACAAAATACCTGTATACAGCTATACTTAATATTAGAGAACACAGTGCTGCGGTAACACTTTAGTGTGTTACAGACGCGGCTTTTATTTATTAGATTACGAAGGATTGGGAGGGGCAAAATGCTGGAACTATCGAAAAAGTTTAATCTGCTTGAACAGGCAAGCTACAAGTATTCATTACAGGATATCGAGGAACCTAATTTATACAGAGATATCTACAATTATTCAGAAGTACCGAAAATCGTATTTAACCAGAGACGTGTACCTATGAATATGCCGGAAGATATATGGATTACAGATACTTCTTTCAGAGACGGGCAACAGTCAATGGCCCCATACTCAGTTGATCAGATTGTGGATCTTTATAAACTCCTTGCAAAGCTGGGCGGTCCATACGGAATCATTAGACAGTCGGAATTCTTCATATATACCAAGAAAGACAGAGAAGCTGTAGAACGCTGCATGGAACTGGGATATAAGTTCCCTGAGATAACTACATGGATCAGAGCTAAGAAAGAAGACTTCAAAATGGTAAAAGAGCTGGGAATCAAAGAAACCGGAGTTCTGGTATCCTGCAGTGATTACCATATTTTCAAAAAAATGAACATGAGCAGAAGACAGGCTGTAGATTACTATCTTGAAACAATTCGTGATGCCTTTGAGGCAGGCGTAGTTCCGAGATGTCACTTAGAAGATATTACAAGAGCTGACTTTTACGGATTTGTTGTGCCATTCGTAAACGAAATTATGGAACTTTCGAGAGAAGTTGGAATTCCGGTAAAAATCAGAGCCTGCGACACTATGGGATACGGAGTTCCTTATACAGGAGCAGCGCTTCCGCGAAGCGTATCGGGCATTATCTATGGCCTTCAGCAGTATGCAGGGGTTCCAAGTGACATGATAGAATGGCACGGTCACAATGACTTTTATAAGGCTGTTGCAAATGCATCCACTGCATGGCTTTATGGTGCATCGGCAGTTAACTGTTCTCTTCTTGGCATAGGAGAAAGAACAGGAAACGTACCTCTTGAAGCTATGGTATTTGAATATGCATCACTCAGAGGTTCCCTGGACGGCATGGATCCTACTGTAATTACAGAAATCGGCGAATATTTCAAACGCAACATGGGATACGACATTCCTCCGATGACGCCATTCGTAGGTGAAAACTTCAACGTAACCAAGGCAGGAATCCATGCAGACGGACTCATGAAGGACGAAGAGATCTATAATATCTTTGATACCAAAAAAATCCTTGGAAGAGCTCCGGGAGTTTCTATCAGCAAAACCAGCGGCGCTGCCGGAATTGCTTACTGGCTGAACGAACACTACGGCCTTGAGGGCATAGACAGATATACCAAGGACGCACCTGTGGTAAAGGAACTGAAAGACTGGGTTGACGAAGTTTATGCCGATGGCAGAACAACAAGTCTTGCGAACAAAGAAATCGAAGATAAATACAGCGAAATAACAGGTAAACAGACACGTTAGGATAAGAGAGGTAGAATATTATGTTGGAATATAAGAGTGTATCACTTGCCAATCAGGTTTTCGAACAGCTTGAGGTAAGCATTTTGAACGGTACATACCAGAAGGGTGAGATACTGAGCGAACAGAGACTTGCCGGTGAACTGGGTGTCAGCAGAACTCCTATAAGAGAAGCTATAAGCCGTCTCACTTTTGAACATCTGATAAAAGACACGCCACAGGGCAATATGGTTGTGGGAATTTCAGAAAGAGATGTAAGTGATATGTTTGAGGTTAAGAGAAGAATCGAAGTTCTGGCTACAAGATGGACAGCTCTGAACATAAGCGAAAAGGGTTTAAGCGAGCTCAAGGACATAGTTGACCAGCAGGAATTCTTTGCTCAGAAAAACGATGCAATCAAAGTAAGAGACCTGGACACAGAGTTTCATGATGTTATATATAAGGAAAGCGGAAGTGCAGTAATGGAAAATATACTGTCGCCTATTCATCATAAGCTGATGAAATTCAGAAGAGCATCGCTTGAAATCGAGCACAGAATAATGGATTCAGTGGCAGAACACAGAGAAATTTATGAGGCAATCAAAGCAGGGGACGAGGATGCACTGGACGTGCTAGTGCTCAGCCATATTGAACATGCATATCAGAATATCAGGGAGGTTAGCAAATAATGGGACTTACAATAGCACAGAAAATAATCAAAGAGCATATGGTCAGCGGTTCACTGGAGGTTGGCAGCGAAGTTGCTCTTAAGATAGACCAGACACTTACTCAGGATGCAACAGGAACTATGGCATATCTGGAATTCGAAACTATGGGAATTCCAAGAGTAAGAACTGAACTTTCTGTGGCATACATAGACCACAATACACTTCAGTCAGGATTCGAAAATGCTGATGACCACAGATTTATTCAGTCCATGGCAAAAAAATACGGTCTTTACTTTTCAAGACCGGGAAACGGAATCTGCCATCAAGTTCACTTGGAAAGATTCGGTAAGCCGGGCAAAACTCTCATCGGTTCAGACAGCCACACTCCTACAGGAGGCGGAATCGGAATGTTGGCAATGGGTGCCGGCGGACTTGATGTAGCTGTTGCAATGGGTGGTGGCGCATACTATATTACAATGCCGAAGATGTACAAGGTTAACTTGACAGGAAAACTTAACGACTTTGTTACAGCAAAGGATATCAGCCTTGAAATTTTGAGAATCCTTTCAGTAAAAGGCGGCGTAGGCGCAATCATAGAATGGGGCGGCCCGGGAATCAAAACTCTTTCTGTTCCTGAACGTGCTACAATTACAAACATGGGAACTGAACTGGGTGCAACAACATCCATTTTCCCTTCAGACGAAATCACAAAGGCATTCCTGGAAGCAGAAGGAAGAGCTGAAGACTTTGTTCCTCTCGAAAGCGACGAAGACGCTGTTTATGACAAAGTCATAGATATTAATTTATCAGAGCTAGAACCGCTGATTGCATGTCCTCACAGCCCTGACAACATCGTTACTGTTTCTTCCCTCAAGGGAACTAAGGTTGATCAGGTTTGTATCGGCTCATGCACAAACTCTTCACTGTTTGACATGCTGAAAGCTGCTGCACTCCTCAAGGGTAAGACTATCGACCCATCAGTGAGCCTCTCTGTTTCACCGGGATCAAAGCAGGTTCTTTCGATGTTGGCAGACTGCAACGCTCTCAGCGATATCTTAGCATCAGGAGCAAGAGTTTTGGAATGTGCATGTGGACCATGCATCGGAATGGGCTTTTCACCTAACTCAGGCGGTGTTTCCCTGAGAACATTTAACAGAAACTTCGAAGGCCGTTCAGGTACAGCAGACGGACAGGTATATCTGGTATCACCGGAAACTGCAGTAGCAGCAGCTCTTACAGGAGAAATAACGGACCCTAGACTGCTTGGTGAAATGCCAAAGATTGAAATGCCTGACGCATTCAAAATTGATGACAGCGCAATTATCCCTCCGGCAGATGCAGAGGAAGCAAAAGAGCTTCCTATCCTGAGAGGACCAAACATCAAAGAATTCCCGAAGAGCAAGCCACAGGAAGATGAACTTTCGGCAGAGTTGATTCTCAAGGTGGGAGACAATATTACAACTGACCATATCATGCCTGCAGGCTCCAAGATTTTACCTTACAGATCAAACATTCCGCATCTGTCACAGTTTTGCTTTGGCGTATGTGACGAGACTTTCCCTGAAAGAGCAAAGGCAGCAGGAGAAAGCATTATAGTCGGCGGAAATAACTACGGACAGGGCTCATCGAGAGAACATGCGGCACTTGTTCCTCTGTATCTTGGAGTAAGAGCTGTAATCACAAAGAGCTTTGCAAGAATTCACGTTGCAAACCTTATCAATGCCGGAATCATGCCGCTTACATTCAAAAATCCTGATGATTATGATGAAATTTCACAGGGAGATAAACTGAAACTCACAGGAATATACGACGGATTTGACACAGGCGTAATAAAATTAGAGGATGAAACAACAGGAAAGACCTTTGATCTTGTATGTGACTTCACGGAAAGGCAGAAAGAAATCCTAAAGGCCGGAAGCCTTCTAACATATGTTGCTAAGGAAAAATAATCAAAAGGCGGTTAATTATGGACAAAGAAATTTTTATTGAAGATGCGGTTTCTGCTTTTAGAAAGCTGATTACAGAGCAGCTTGAACGTCAGGAACGTATGGAAAAAGATGATGCAAAGAAAGACTTTGCTTCTATGGAAAAAATAACAATCGGAATCTGTGCCGGTGATGGTATAGGTCCTGTAATAATGAATCAGGCTGACAGATTGGTAAGACACATTTTAAAAGACGAAATTGAGTCCGGAAGAGTAGTTCTAAAAGAAATTGAAGGACTTACAATCGAAAACCGTCTTGAAAAAGGGGAGGCTGTTCCTTCTGATGTACTTGCTGAAATCAAGAGCTGTGATGTTCTTCTAAAAGGACCTACAACAACTCCAAAGGGCGGCAAGATGGAAAGTGCCAATGTAACACTCAGACGTGAGCTTGATCTCTTTGCAAATGTAAGACCCGTAAAGCTGGAGGACGAGGGAATCGACTGGATTTTCTACAGAGAAAACACAGAAGGTGAATATGTGCTCGGTAGCAGAGGCGTTGAAATTCCGGGAAAACTTGCAATGGACTTTAAGGTTACAACCAAGTCAGGTACTGAAAGAATTGCCCGCGCGGCATTTGATTATGCAAAGCAGAACGGAAAAACAAAGGTTGCGATCGTAACAAAGGCAAATATAATGAAAAAAACCGATGGCAATTTTTCTGCAATCTGTAATGAAGTTGCAAAGGATTATCCGGGAATCGAAGCAAGTGACTGGTATATCGATATCATGACAGCAAATCTGGTTAATAAGAATATCAGAAAAGATTTTCAGGTATTCCTGCTGCCTAACCTTTATGGCGATATTATCACAGACGAAGCTGCCGAAATCCAGGGCGGTGTAGGAACTGCAGGAAGTGCAAACATGGGAGACAATTATGCTATGTTTGAAGCTATTCACGGTTCTGCGCCAAGAATGATTGAAGACGGACTTGCTGATTATGCAAACCCATCAAGTATTTTCAAGGCTTGCGAGATGATGATAAGACATATCGGCTTTGACAAGAAGGCTGATAAGTTGGCAGACGTGCTGCACGAATGCGTGGATGTAGAGAAAAAGGTTGTGGTTACAGGAACAAAGGATGGAGCAACTTGCAGTGAATTCGCTGATTATGTAATTGGAAAGCTCTAAAGGCTGAGAATTTAAAAAATATATGACCCGGAGTGCCGAAAAGACGGAGATTTGGAGAGTCTTTGGCTGCATATCCGGGTTTCTTGTGCTTTTGGTGAATTTTGACAGGACATGTAGACGAGAAAGCGATTTGTTGGTATAGTACATAGTAACTAAGTGGGTAAAGAAAGAAATGAGGTAAAAAATTATGAGAAATACACAGAATATAAGAATGAACGCGGCAGCGGGCTCGATTATATCAGCCCGCATGTACAATCTTCTGATTGGTGCTGTGCTGCTGTACGGATTTGCCATGAACCTTGTGATGATAAGATTCCTCACAGGATTCGCTCTGTCAATTCAGCCAATACCAATGCTTATAGGATATATGGTTCTTTCATTTATTGGAACAAAACTGGTTAACTCCAGCCGCAATCCTTTTGTTAGCTTTCTTGGATATAACCTGGTGGTTCTTCCTATAGGTCTTCTTTTGACAAGAGTTCTGATTTACTACGATCCGGGTCTTGTTTTTAGAGCAATGGTAGTTACTGGTTGCGTTACAGGAATCATGATGCTTGTTGCGGGACTTTTCCCTGTACTCTTTAGACGTCTCGGAAGAGTTTTGTTCATGTCACTTATTTCACTGATTGTTGTAGAAGTTCTTGCGATGATTTTCGGATGGTTCGTATTTGGTGTGACAGATCTCCTTGCAGCTGTAATTTTCTGCGGATATATCGCAGTGGAATGGGTTCACGCTCAGGATGCGCCAAAGACAGTTGATAATGCAATCGACGTTGCAGCGATGCTTTATGTTTCAATCATCAACCTGTTCCTGAGAATCTTGAGCATTATGTCAAGAAACAACAACTAAATACAGGATATCGGAGATTTACAGCTGATGGGATATATACCTGACGACATAAAAATGCTGACAGAGCTGTTTGTCAAAAGCGACCGTGAAATTTACATGGTGGGTGGCTGCGTTCGAGATATGCTGATGGGAAAAGAGCCTTCGGACTTTGACTTGGCAACTTCTGCTTTTCCGGAAGAAACAAAGAAAATCCTAAAAGACTTTACTGTTCTGGAAACAGGCCTTAAGCACGGAACAGTAACAGTTAGGATAAATGGAGCTTCCTATGAGATAACCACATACAGGATAGAATCCGGATACAGCGACAAGAGACATCCTGACAGTGTTGATTTTACGCGGAACCTTTCGGAAGATCTTTCGAGAAGGGACTTTACTATTAATGCTATGGCAATGGACTGCAGCGGAAATGTAATTAATTATTTCGGTGGAAGGGATGACATAGAGAAAAGAATCATTCGCACAGTGGGAAATCCTGATGACAGGTTCAGAGAAGATGCTCTCAGAATTCTGCGAGCTGTCAGATTTTCGGCAAAGCTGGGCTTTGAAACAGAAGAGGCTACAGCTAGGTCGATTTTCTCAAACAAAGGACTTCTGAAGGATATAAGCAGGGAGAGAATATTCACTGAGATATCCAAGACTGTTACTGCAGAATTCGCTCCCGAAACAATCAGGGAGTTTTATCCTGTAATCTTTGAGGCGATATATGGAAGCAAGAATTCAGACGGAACTTTGCGGGAAAAATTTGCTGAGGTTTCGGAGTTTTTTAGAGAAATCCACGGTAGGGCAGAAGGCGCTGAGATAAGGTTCGCTGCGCTTTTTAAGATTATTGGCGAAGAGGATGCGAAAGCTACGCTCAGAAGTCTCAAGGTTTCAAATGACTTCTCAAGAGCTGTTACTGAAATAATCAGCTGTAGCGACGAGCTTGAAGAGGCACATGGAGATGGAGACGAGGTTCTTGTTGATGTTCTGGTTCGGTATGGTGAAGATTGCGTAACTAAAGCAGCTTTGCTTAGTGATTTTTGCAAGAATGGCAAATTGACGGAGGTCGCAGAAAAAGACATAACTCTGGCAGAAGAACTGAAAAAGAAAAGGTGCCTGAGTCTAAAAGAACTTGCTGTAAGTGGTGCAGACATACAGGCGACAGGACTGGGTGGCCGTGACATAGGAGATGCGCTGAAAGCGGTTCTAAGAGAAGTTTCCCACGGCCGACTGGAAAATGAAAAAGAAGAGATACTGGATTTTGTCGGAAATAATATAAAAAACAGCAGATTGATAATTGATTTTTAAATCTACTGTCGTATAATTGATTTAAATAACAGAAAAGGAAGGTATTTGCTATGATGCAGATAGAAATGCTGGAAGTTAACGGACAGACTGTAGAATGTCTTCGTATTGTAAGCCCGGGCGGTGAGGGTCATCCTAATATGATCGTAATCCTTTGCAAAAAAGGATATGTTATGTGCGGATATCTGAACATGGCAGCGGCAGAAGGATTTGAAGATGCTGCGGCAGTAGTTGGGGGAAGCTGTTTCGAAGAAACGCTTGCCAACCCTGTAAAGGCAGTATCACCAAAGGCAGCTGCTCTTGGTATCGAAGTCGGAATGACAGGTGCAGAAGCAGTTGCAAAATTGAACGCATAATAAAAGAATATTTAAA
The DNA here is from genome assembly GCA_938034165.1 of uncultured Clostridia bacterium. Lineage (GTDB taxonomy): Bacteria > Bacillota > Clostridia > Peptostreptococcales > Anaerovoracaceae > CALHKP01. The sequence goes on from CALHKP010000006.1 coordinate 35,850, forward strand.
ACGCAGTGGTCCTAAAGGCAAAAAAATGACGTTTTCAGTAATCAGGAGGTTACCGAAAGCGTCATTTTTTATATTAATCTTATAGAAAGAGTTGGTTTTCTTTTCTTTCACTGCAGACTTTCTTCATTTTCTTCCCTGCGATTTTTAGCATGAGAGGGTTTACCTTTCTTGCGCCTTCAGGGCAGACTCTCACGCAACGCATACAGGATATGCACAGTTCTTTGTTGCAGTCCTTCGGATTGTCTTTTGAAATTGCGCCGGTAGGACAATCCAGTGCGCAAATTCCGCAGTCTTTGCAGTTTTTGCCGGCATATGGCTTGAGTGGAACGCCATCAAATGTTCTGTATGGATGATTCCCAGGAAGTGAAAGAGCAAAGCATTCACCGGAATCAAAGGTTTTCTTTACATGTGATGCTATTTGAGAAGCGAATTTTCTTAGTTCTTCAGCATCTTCGTGATCGGGTCTTGCTGAAGCGAACTGTCTGAATATGGAATGCTCTGCTATTGCGGCTACAGCACTTGTGCATACGAAACCTTGATGTTCCAGCACATCTTGGAGCTCAACGAGAGTATCCTCAAATGCACGGTTTCCGTAAACACATACGAGAACTGCTTTTGCTCCGTTTCCTTCCAGTTTTGAAAGTCTTTTTACTGCGGGATAAGGGACTCTGCCTCCGTACGAGGGCACAGAGATGATGCAGAAGTCATCTTTTAAAAATTCGTGAAATCCAAAGTCTTTTTCGAGTAGGTTAATGCGCTTTCTTGCAATGCAGTCACTTACCTTTTTTTTCAGGAATTCGATTTCCATTGCCTCGGCGAGTATTCCGGTTACGCATTCAGTGCCGCCGGTAGGGCTAAAGCATATTTCGTATAGCTTCATAAACAAAACCTCTTTTCTTATTTTAGAATTGTTTCGACTTCCTTCCAGAAGTCAATCAAGCCGGTCAGTGTTGTATTTTGTGGGTCAATATATATAGTAGTTCTTGGTGCTTTTTCTGTCAACGGCAACAACTCCGGCTTCTCTGAGTACCTTCAGATGGTGAGAAATCGTTGTTCTCGAAAGATCTGTATAACACTGAAGATCACCCACACGAAGTCCTTCATCTGACTTGCTTTCAAGTAGGCATCTGATCAGAGTCTGTCTGATGGGATCACCCATAATTACCATTACATCCTGACATTTCAAATACTTTTGTGATAATACGCTTGAATTATTAATCTGTTTAATCATTTTATCTACCTCTTTTGATTATTTCCCCTATTGTTGATGTATGCCAACTAACTTTAGTATAGTTTTCTTTTGTGAAGATTTTGAGACAGTTAGGTATTGTTAACGAAAATAGATTCCCAAACAGAGTCTAAAATATGGTACAATAATTTTACTGCACGAAAGTGATATCAAAGAAAATCGGCAGGACGAAAAAATACCCCGGATCTCAAGGACACAAGCGAGAACCGGGGTTTTTACGAATTATAAAGGATCTTAGCAATAATTAATTATTTGACATATAAATTATATTTTTTATAGGTTGAAATCAGGAATTGTAGCGATGCTTTCTGCAAGCTCTTCATCTGTAGGAATGTAATCGCTCATATCATGATCGTTGAATTTCTTGTATGCTGCAAGGTCGAAATAACCTGTTCCTGTCAGGCCGAACAGAATTGTTTTGCTTTCGCCTGTTTCTTTGCAACGCAGTGCTTCGTCCATTGCGACTTTGATTGCATGGCTGCTTTCAGGTGCAGGTAAGATACCTTCAACTCTTGCAAACTTGGTTGCAGCTTCAAATACTTCTGTCTGAGAAACACTTACTGCATCCATCAGTCCCTGATCGTACAGTTCTGACAGAGTTGAGTTCATGCCGTGGTATCTCAGACCACCTGCATGGTTAGGTGCAGGCATGAATCCGCTTCCCAGTGTGTACATCTTTGCCAGTGGACAAATTTTTCCCGTGTCGCAGAAGTCATATGCATATTTTCCTCTTGTGAAGCTTGGACATGAAGCAGGTTCTACCGCGATAATCTGGTAATCCTTTTCACCTCTGAGCTTTTCGCCCATGAAAGGTGCAATAAGACCGATAAGGTTTGAACCGCCGCCTGCGCAGCCGATGATTGTATCAGGAACGATATCGTACATATCCATTGCAGTCTTTGCTTCTAAACCGATAATACTCTGGTGAAGAGCCACCTGAGAAAGTACGCTTCCAAGGGCATATCTGTAGTCATCCTGAGACATAGCTTTTTCTACTGCTTCTGAGATAGCACAGCCAAGGCTTCCGGCTGTATCAGGATATTCTGCAAGGATTTTTCTTCCGGCTTCTGTAGTAGGTGAAGGTGATGGAGTTACTGTTGCTCCGTAAGTTCTCATAACTTCACGACGGAAAGGTTTCTGCTCATATGAACACTTAACCATGAACACGTTGCAGTCAAGACCAAAGTAAGCACATGCCATGGAAAGTGCAGTACCCCACTGACCTGCTCCTGTTTCTGTTGTTACTCCCTTGAGGCCCTGTTCCTTTGCATAATATGCCTGGGCTATTGCGGAGTTGAGCTTATGGCTTCCGCTTGTGTTGTTTCCTTCGAATTTATAGTAAATCTTAGCCGGTGTATCTAGCATTTTTTCTAGGCAATATGCTCTAACCAGAGGGGAAGGTCTGTACATCTTGTAGAAATCTCTGATTTCCTGCGGGATTTCGATATAAGGTGTAGTATCATCAACTTCCTGTTCTGCAAGCTTTCTGCAGAATACCTGGCTGAGTTCATCCACTGTCATAGGCTCCAGTGTAGCCGGATTAAGCAGTGGTGCAGGTTTTTTCTTCATGTCTGCTCTAAGGTTATAGTAGTAAGCAGGCATCTGTTCTTCTGAAAGATAAATTTTGTAAGGGATGTTCTTTTTCTCGCTCATGATTGTAAATTCTCCTTTTCTTCTGTTTTAACCTTTGGACGAATGTACAAAAAAACTCTCGTCCAAGCAATTTCTGTTTTGCTGGGACAAGAGTGTTACTCTCTTGCGGTGCCACCCGGCTTGGCGAAAAACTCGCCCGCTCTACGCATACTATCATATGCTGATTGTTGTAACGAACAATCACATCGTCTCTCCTACTGGGTATGGTCAAAAGATATACCGTTCAGTTCGCCCTCAGGAGTCCATTCAATGGGGATCTTGCCATGCTGCAATCTCACCATCTGCAGCTCTCTCATATGGAGTATCCTAATCTACTACTCTCCATCAAAGGTTTGTGTATTAAATTAACGCCATAATAACATTGGTTTTGGTGTTTGTCAATAGAAAAAAATAAGTTTTTTGTTGTTAATAAATAAAAAGTGTCTGCGGATAGATTGACTTTTGAACAAAAATAATATAAAATTTTTTAAGTCATGGGTCTCTGTGAAAAGACCTAAATAAAAGAAAGCAAAGGGAAGTAAAATATGAGAGATGAAACAAAATGCCTGCATGCGGGCTACGAACCAAAGAACTCTGAACCAAGAGTAGTACCTATTGTACAGAGCACAACTTATGTATTCGATTCAACACAGGATGTTGCAGATGTTTTTGATGATCCTACAAAAGCACTGATTTATTCCAGATTTGCAAATCCTACAGTGATGGCTGTAGAAGATAAGATTGCAGCGCTGGAAGGCGGAGTTGGGGCTATGTGCACAACATCGGGACAGGCGGCATCTCTTCTTTCAATACTTAATATATGTAAAGCGGGAGATAGCTTTATTAGTACATCCAGCATATACGGAGGAACAATCAATCTGTTCTCATTTACTCTCAAGAAGTTGGGAATAGAATGTATATATGTTTCAGCTGATGATTCAGATGAGGATATTCATGCCGCATTCAAAGAAAACACAAAGGCAGTGTTTGGCGAAACTATAGCAAATCCTGCTCTTAAGGTTTTTGATATTGAGAGATTTGCAAATATTGCTCATGAGCACAATGTGCCTCTGATTGTAGACAATACATTTGCAACACCTATTTTGTGTAAGCCTTTTGAATTCGGAGCAGATATTGTAATCCATTCAACTACCAAATATATGGACGGACATGCAATACAGGGTGGCGGAGTTATCGTAGACAGCGGAAAATTTGACTGGACATGCGGAAACTTTCCTGAACTTGTAGAACCGGACGAATCATACCACGGACTTTCATACACTAAGAGTTACGGAAAGCTGGCATATATTCTCAAGGCAAGAATGCAGCTGATGAGAGACTTTGGATGTTATCCTGCGGCTACATCGGCGTTTTATCTGAACCTCGGACTGGAAACACTTCCAATCAGAATGAAACAGTATTGTGAAAACGCACTTACAGTAGCAAAGTATCTGAAGGATTGCCCTCAGGTAGAAAGTGTTACATATCCGGGTCTTGAAGATGACGAAAATCATGAACTTGCAAAGAAATACCTCAAGGGATCAAGTGGCGTAATCTCGCTAATTATCAAAGGCGGAAGAGAAAAAGCCATGAAGTTTATGGATTCTCTCAAACTTGCTTCAAACGAAGTGCATGTTGCGGATATCAGAACCTGCGTGCTTCATCCTGCAAGTGAAACTCACCGTCAGCTTACAGAAGAACAGCTGGTTGCAGCAGGAATTGACGGCGGTATGGTGAGACTTTCGGTAGGTCTTGAAAATGTGGAAGATATAATCGAAGACCTGCAGCAAGCTTTTGCTCAGATATAGCCAAAAGCACTGTGTTTATGCGATATTTTGCAATTGCGGTAGATTATATGCACATAATCTGATACAATTACTATATTGATGCAGCGGAGTGTCGTAGTAATGTAGTTATAATATTAGTTATAAGGAGAAGAGATATGAAGAACACTAAGAAAATGTTATCCGTGTTGATGATTGCAATGCTTGCATTATCATGTATGGTTCTTACATCATGCGGAACCAAGACCCTAGAAGAATATATCAATAGTGACAGCGACCTGAAAAAAGAAGTGGAATCTTTCAGTACTGACAATATGACTGTTAAGGTAAAAGACAATAATCTTACTTTCGAATACAAATTCGAAGATATGGAACTGACAGATGACCTTAGAACTACTCTCAAGGCAGAAATCGAAAAGCAGATGGATACACAGGATTCACAGTTTGAAAACATTGCAAAAGAGATGGAAGATGAAACAGGAATTTCAGGAATAAAAGTTGTTGTCAGATACGTAGAATCTGATGGAACGGTACTATATGAAAATTCATATACGGCAAAATAGTTGTATTTTGATTAATTTATCGGTGAATTTATAACTCGAACGAATAGTTTTGCATCTAAGACCGGATAACCAGTTGCTGTTATCCGGTTTTTTAGGGAAAGGGGAGAGAAAATGCCAATTAAACTGCCTAATAACCTGCCGGCGGTCAAAACACTGACAGAGGAGAATGTATTTGTAATGACAGATACAAGGGCCATGACCCAGGACATAAGACCTCTTCAGATTTTGATATTGAATCTGATGCCGACCAAAATAGATACAGAAACTCAGCTTACAAGGCTTCTGGGAAATACACCTCTTCAGGTGGAACTAGAACTTTTGCAGACGAGTACGCACAAATCCCAGAATACATCAGAAGAGCATATGTTTGCATTCTATAAGACCTTTGATGCCATAAAGCAAAAGAATTACGACGGAATGATTATAACAGGAGCTCCGGTTGAACTTCTTGAATTTGAGGAAGTTGAATACTGGGACGAGCTTTGTGAAATCATGGAATGGTCAAGAAGTCATGTTCACAGCACTTTTCACATCTGCTGGGGTGCACAGGCGGGGCTTTATTACCATTATGGAATCAAAAAACGCAAACTAGACAAGAAACTTTCGGGCGTTTACAAACACACTCTTGATTATAAGCATGGAATGCTATTTAGAGGCTTTGATGATGAATTTTATGTACCTCACTCAAGAAACACGACTGTTTATGAGGAGGATGTCCTTGAGCATGAGGAACTCAGAATCATATCAAAGTCCGACGAGGCGGGTATCTATGCAATCAAATCAAAGGATGACAGACAGATTTTCATAATGGGTCACTCTGAATACGATGCGGAAACCTTGAAAAAAGAATACGAAAGAGACAAAAATGCAGGTCTGAATCCGGAAGTTCCATGCAATTACTTCCCTGATGATGATGACACTAAGGCACCTTGCGTAAGATGGCGTTCATGCGCTAACCTGCTGTATTCCAACTGGCTTAACTATTTCGTATATCAGTCAACGCCATACGACATAACACAGATAAAAGACAACAGACTGGATATAGATATAAGAGAAAACGCGGAAACCGTAGTTGCAAAATTCGGCGGAAGCTCACTGGCTGATGCTGTTCAGTTTAAGAAAGCTGCAGATATAGTGAAGAGCGAAAAGCAGAGAAAATATGTTGTAGTTTCGGCACCGGGAAAGAGATTTTCGGGAGATACAAAAGTTACAGATTACCTTATAGAAATTGCAGATGGTAAGGATTCTGAAAAATCGAGAGAAATTCTGGACAAAGTTCTGAATCGTTTCGAAGCAATTCGCATAGGTCTTGATATAGACATGGATCTTGAGGCTGAATTTGAAAAGATAGAAGAGGGCCTTTCTGTTATACCTGCGGAAAGAAAACGAGATTATATAGTAAGCAGAGGCGAATATCTGAGTGCAAAGCTGATGGCAAATTATATTGGATATGATTTTGTTGATGCTGCTGAGCTTATAAAATTCGACGAAAAAGGCGAAGTTGACTATCATGAGATTTCTGAACGACTGGATGTTTTGACGCAGAATGGAAACGGAAAAGTGATTCCGGGATTTTATGGAAGCGGAGCTGACGGTTTTGTTAAGACCTTTTCAAGAGGAGGTTCTGACATAACGGGAGCTGTCATAGCTGCTGCAACGGGGGCAGACCTTTATGAAAACTGGACTGATGTTTCAGGCCTTCTCATGGCCAACCCGGAAATAGTTGAAAATCCTGTGCCTGTATCAGTTGTAACCTACAAGGAACTCAGAGAGCTTTCTTACATGGGTGCTGCCGTGATGCATGAGGATGCAATGTTTCCTGTGACTCGTCTTGAAATTCCTGTTCAGATTAGGAATACAAACAGACCGCAAGATGATGGCACGCTTATTGTCAAGAATGCAGACTACTTTAGAAGCAGCTTTGATATATCGGGAATATCCGGCAAAAAAGGCTTTATCAGCATAGTCATAGAAAAGAACAAGCTCAACGAATCAACTGCAATCAGAGAAAACATAATGAAGCTGTTTGCGGACTACGATGTAAAAATCAGTAATATCTTTGCGGGAATCGATTCTCTCAATATAATAGTAAACAAAACTCAGTTTGCCGGTAGCGACGAGTACGAATCAAAGCTTAAGGCTGTAACTCATAGAATAGAAACGGTTTTGGGAGCAAAGGTAACGGTTACAGGCGAAATTGCTCTTATAGGTATAATAGGAAGAAATCTTGGTACATCACCGGCTGTCGCTGTTAAGGTGCTGAGCGCTTTGGCTGAAAGAGGAATCAATATTAGGCTGATAGACCACGGTTCCGGTAAGATAAATATGATGGTTGGAGTTGACGAAAAAGATTATGAAGCTTCGATAAGAGCCATTTATAACCAATTTACGCAAAAGAGACAATAATTTCTTGTGCGAAAAGGTAGAATATGGTAAAGTAAATAGAGAATTTATAATAAGATAGGGGAGATTGCCATGGAAAGAAGAGTTGGTACTGTGTCCAGAGGAATTCGTTGCCCGATCATCAGAGAAGGCGACAATCTGGCAGATATAGTTGTTAACAGTGTAGTTGAAGCGGCAGAAGCTGAGAATTTTGAACTTCATGACCGCGATGTAATTTCTATCACAGAATCCATAGTTGCCAGAGCACAGGGTAACTATGCAAGCGTTGATGCTATTGCAAAAGATGTTAAAAATAAATTCGGTGATGATACAGTAGGGGTTATTTTCCCTATTCTGTCAAGAAACCGTTTCTCAATATGCCTCAGAGGTATTGCAAGAGGCGCAAAGAAGATTGTGCTTATGCTGAGCTACCCAAGTGACGAAGTGGGAAATGCACTTGTTACATTGGATCAGATTGACGAAGCAGGTGTCAACCCATACAGTGATGTACTTGACGAAAAGAAGTATCGTGAACTGTTTGGTGAAAACAAACATACATTTACAGGTGTTGATTATGTTGACTATTACAGTGAAATAATCAGAGCAGAAGGTGCAGAGGTAGAAGTTATCTTTGCAAACCATCCGCAGGTAATCCTGAATTACACAAAGAGCGTTTTGACTTGCGACATTCATTCAAGAGTAAGAACTAAGAGACTGCTGAAGGAAGCAGGCGCCGAAAAGGTATTTGGTCTTGACGATATTCTCAATGTTTCAATTGACGGAAGCGGCTGCAACGAAAAGTATGGTCTTCTGGGATCAAACAAGTCAACTGAAGACTCAGTTAAACTGTTCCCTCGTGAATGTACAGACCTTGTAGAAGATATCCAGAAGAAGATTCTTGACAAGACAGGCAAATGCGTAGAAGTAATGGTTTACGGAGACGGAGCATTCAAAGATCCTGTAGGACAGATTTGGGAATTGGCAGATCCATGCGTTTCAGTTGCAAACACTCCGGGTCTGGAAGGAACACCAAATGAGCTTAAGCTGAAGTATCTTGCTGATAACGATTTTAAAGATTTATCAGGCGAAGAACTGAAGGCAGCTATTTCAGAAAAAATCAAGACTAAGGCAGATGACCTTGTAGGTGATATGGTTTCTCAGGGAACTACGCCAAGAAGACTCACTGACCTTATCGGATCACTGTGCGACTTGACAAGCGGTTCCGGAGATAAGGGAACACCTGTTATTCTCGTTCAGGGATATTTCGACAACTTTACAACAGAAGCATAAGAAAAACAGCAAGGGTAATGGCAAGGCTCCATTATCCTTGTATTTATATGGGGAGGAAGTTATCGAGAATTCCGTAGAAAACGAGATAAAATGAAGAAGGGAAAACTTTTTAGGACTAGAGGAAACTTTTTTAAAAAAGTTAACAGAAAATTGAAAAAAGACTTGCTTTTTGGAAAAAGAGGGTCTATAATAAGCTTAACAAAACAAAAGAACAACAGTTAGTACAACTAAGGCAATCGGGAAAGATTTTTTAGCAGTATGAGAGAGTTGTTCGTTTTGAAAAAATATAACGTTATAATGTTAAACCTAGTAACGAGAAGAAAGGGGTGAGTCCACCAGAAGTGTTAGAAGAACAGAAGAAATAATGTCAGTTGATTTTACGGGTCAGGTTATCAGAGAATGTGTGGCGCACAGAAACCTAGACAGGAGGATTTAAAGTCAACTGGCATTATTGTTTTTTTGACAAAAAATGTCGGTGCGGGAGGCAGTCGATGCAGATATAAAATTTGTGAGTTAATGACTTATGTCAAAAATTTAATAGGAATATATTTATTACCCCTTACTTTTTTTATTTTATTTGATATAATAATCTTTGGAACAAAAAGCTAAGGAGTTTTTTTATGCAGATATTAGACAGAATAGACAGCTGCAATGGATGTTCAGCATGTATTGTTGGCTGCAAAGAATTTTCAATAAAAATGGTTTTGGACGAAAACGGCAACAAGAAGCCTGTTATAAACGAAAACGGCTGCAACAAATGCAATAATTGTCTGCTATATTGTCCTGTATTTAATCCGGTAGAACTTCCTGAGTTTGAGGATTTTTACGAATACAATGACGAATATTATCAGAGAGAAATGCCTAAGGTTTACAGACAGACTATGAGAACACTGAAAGAAGGAACAGCTACTTCTTTTGCAGGTCCTCTTTGTCAGATTGCCGGACTCAAATCTCTTATGGGAGACAGACTGAGCCACAATCTTGAACTGTATCCGATGTTTTGTGATATAGATAATCCTGTAAGACCGGAATGTGCAGACTGCAAGTTCTGGAGAAAAGACAAATAATGATGTCGGTTAAGGAACAGAAGAAGGCTCTTCGTGCCGAGATGAAAAAAAGAGCAGAAAATTTCACTTCGGATTACAGAAAGCGAGCGTCTGAGGACATATGCAGACAGGTCACAGAGAACTCAGAGTTTCAGCAGGCAGAAAAAGTATTTTTGTTTGCAGGAGCTTTTGGTGAACCGGATACTTCGGAAATTATCTCGTATGCCCTTGAAGGGGGCAAGACTGTAGCTCTTCCCCTTTGTTTCAAAGGTGGGGTTATGGAGGCAAGAATCATCAATTCCATGAATGAACTTGAGCCGGGGATGTTTGGGATTATGGAACCCCCGAAGGACTCAAGAGTGATGGAGCCTTCTGATATTGACTTTGTTCTGATGCCTTGTGTGGCGGCTTCGCCGGCAGGTGAGAGATTGGGTCACGGAATGGGTTATTATGACAGATTTCTGGAAGACAGCGCAGCATATAAGTTGATGGTCTGCCCGGATTTATTTTTGCAGGAGGGAATACCTGTGGAAGAGTTTGATTTGAGAGCGGATTGTGTTATAACCAACCGAAAGTAAGTTTGAGTATGTTAATTTAGTAGGAAACGTCCTATTTAGTTATATTGTATATTTGAAAGGAGATATATACATGGCAGATTGTAATCACGATTGCGGTTCATGCAGTGCAAACTGTGGTGAAAGACAGGAAAATCCAGGCATCCAGAAAGCACCTATGAACGGCATGTCAAATGTAAAAAAAGTTATAGGTGTAGTGAGCGGTAAAGGTGGAGTTGGTAAATCATCAGTTACATCAATGCTGGCAGTTGCTGCAGCAGCAAAGGGTCTTAAGGTAGGTATCTTGGATGCTGATATTACAGGTCCTTCAATTCCTAAGGCTTTCGGAATCAAAGAAAAGGCTCAGGGAAATGATACAATGATTCTTCCTGTTATGACAGATATGGGAATCAAAGTTATGTCAATCAACCTTCTTCTCGAAGACGAGACAGATCCTGTTGTATGGAGAGGTCCTATCCTTGGCGGAGTTGTTGAACAGTTCTGGAGCGATGTAGTATGGGGAGATATCGATGTTATGTTCGTTGATATGCCACCGGGAACAGGCGACGTTGCACTTACTGTATATCAGTCACTTCCTGTTGATGGTCTCGTAATCGTAACTTCACCTCAGGAACTGGTTTCAATGATCGTAGAAAAAGCTGTTAAGATGGCAGATATGATGAACATTCCAGTTAAGGGAATCGTAGAAAACATGTCATACTTCAAGTGTCCTGACTGCGGCGAAGAACACAAAATCTTTGGAGAAAGCCATATTGATGAAATAGCATCAAAATATGACATTCCTGTTGTTGCAAAGCTGCCTATGGATTCAGCTGTTGCAAGAGCATGTGACCTTGGAGAAGTTGAAGAATACAGAGCATCAGAACTTGATGAATTGATTGCAAGTCTGTAATATTCAAATAAGATGTATTTAATGAGAGGGTTTTTCCCTCTCTTTTTTGTCAAAATTGCAGAATCGGTTGCGGTCTGATACATAAAATAGTATTATTTAGTGTAGGGATAAATGAGGGAGGACATCATGAATATTATAAAAAAAGCAGGATACAGAACTATAGAATATTCACTGCTGATAGGCCAGAAGTTTTTGAATTACGGAGTGCCTGAGCTTCTGGAAGGTGAGGATGCAATCAGAGAGCTTCCGAAGGAAATGAGAAAAGCGGGCATAAGCAAGGCTATGGCTGTTGCCGGAAAGACCGTTTCCACAAACGGAATAATGGACGGCTTTTTTAAAGCTTCAGAAGAGTGCGGGCTTGAGGTTGTGCTTTTTGATGGCGCGCTGCCTAATCCTACAATAGAAAATGTAGAGGATGCAGTGAAAAAATATAATGAGACGGGCTGCCAAGCGTTTGTTGCTTTTGGCGGAGGTTCTTCTATGGACTGCGCCAAGATTGCGGCTGCACGAGTTTCCAATCCAAACAAGTCTGTAGAGGCCATGGGAGGATCTCTTAAGGTGAGAAAAAAGGCTCAACCTATATATGCTGTCCCTACGACTGCAGGTACAGGCTCAGAGGCTACAATAGCAGCGGTAGTTGTAAATACTCAAACAGAACATAAGTACAGTGTAAACGATCCAAAGCTTTTGCCTGTTATGGCTGTGCTGGATCCTAAGCTCACTGTTTCCATGCCAAAATCAGTTACAGCAGCAACAGGTATGGATGCGCTGACTCATGCTGTAGAGGCATATACAAATAATTTCGGTTCGAAATTTGCAAACGAAAAGGCAAAGGAAGCCGTAAAATTTATCTTTGATAATGTGCAGAAGGCTTATGACGATGGAGAAAATCTTGAAGCGAGAGCAAATATGCTTAGGGCATCATGGTATGCCGGAATCGCTTTTACAAGAAACTGCGTGGGATATGTTCATGCACTAGGCCATCCTCTTGGAGCAAAATATAATGTAGCTCACGGAAAAGCTATGGCTGCGATTTTGCCTATTGTACTGAGAGAATACGGCAGCACAATAACCGAAAAACTTGCGGATTTGGGAGAACTGGTTGGCTTCAGAGGTAATTCACGAGCTGAGGTTGCCGGAAAGTTTGTACAGGCAATAGAAGACATGAACGAATATATGGGAATTCCGAAATCATTTCCGGAGATAGAAGAAAAGGATATAGAACAGATGGCTGCATATGCCTTTGCAGAGGCCAACAAGACATATCCTGTACCGGAGCTGTGGACAATGGAACATATAGAAAAAATGTATCTTAAGATAAAAGGAAACTAGATTAAAAGGAGAAATAATTTGATTTATTTAGGTTATTTAGTATCGGTTGCTATAGTTATAATTTTGGCTGTCAATGCCGCAAGATATGCAAATATGCTTGACAGAAATTCGAAGTTGGCAGGTGCATTCATCGGTGCTGTCATACTTGCTGTTGTTACATCAATGCCTGAATTTTTCACAAGCATTTCGGCCGTTACTGTATTTAATATGCCGGATTTTCCGGCAGGGAACATTTTGGGAAGCAATATATTCAATCTTGTTATTGTTTCTGCTGCAATACTTATTTACAGAAAGAAATTTTCGAAAGCGAAAATTTCCGGAATATATATAAGGGTAGGAGTTATTTTGCTTGTTATGTATGCTCTGGTTGCTTCTGTTTTCGGAGATATAATAACTCTCAAAATAGGACATGCCAGTGTTATGTCGCCGATTATAATCGTAGTATATCTAATTGTTATTGCATATATTGCGCATGCTCATGATGATGTTGCAGACGAATCGGCACTGAAGTATATTGCTTCGATTGAATGTCCTCTTGAGGCAAAGCAGGCCATGACAAGACTTGTGATTACAGGACTTCTTCTGATTCTGGCAAGTGCTGCCATGACATATACGGCAGGTCTCATAACTATAGAATGGGGAATCGAAGGCGGATTTGCGGGAGCTATCTTCCTTGGAATTGCAACTTCTGTACCGGAGTTGGCTTCTTTGATAACCCTCTTCAGAGTTAAGAATTACGATATCGCCATCGGAAGCATGGTGGGAAGCAATGTATTTAACTTCTCAATTCTTGCTCTTGCGGATATAATCTGCAGAGAAAATATGTACCTGGTGGGTCAGGCAAAGACTCCCGTAATGGTAATAACAGGAATAATCACTACAGCGATATTCCTGTTTATGCTGATGGAAAGAAAACACAGCAAAAAAATTGAAGTTGTGTGCCCGGTTCTCATACTGGTATGCTACGCTGCATTTTTCTTTATATAATGTATGACCAAAACCGTTTGCAGGCGGTTTTTCGGCTGCACAGTCTGTAGCCGGCAAATATAAGTGGAAAGGTTAGAGGTGAAAAATGGAAAACGTTTGCAAAAATTGCAAAATCTGCAACGGAAGAGCTTGCAGAAACACTATTCCCGGTCCGGGAGCAAAGGGCGTAGGTGATACTGCCATCAGAAATTATGACAAGTGGCAGGAAATAAGAGTTAACATGGATACTCTTGTAGAACACAAGGATGTTTCAACAGAAACAAAGATGTTCGGAAGAACTTTTTCGGCACCTGTGTTTGCAGGTCCTGTGGGAGCTGTTAAGATGCACTACGGTGACAAGTATGATGATCTTCAGTACAATGATATTCTGGTTCCTGCCTGCAAAGAACTCAAGATTGCGGCTTTTACAGGTGACGGAATGCAGGATGAGGTTATGGTTGCCGCATGTAAGGCTATTAAGTCGGCAGACGGTTACGGTGTACCAACGGTAAAACCATGGAACAGCGAAAAGATCGAAGAAAAGATGGAACTTGTAAGGGATTCGGGATCTTTTGCAGTTGCCATGGATATAGATGCGGCAGGTTTACCGTTTCTCAAGAACATGCAGCCACCTGCAGGCAGCAAGTCTGTGGAGGAGCTGAAGGAGATTATTGCGGCTGCAGGTTTACCGTTTATTGTTAAGGGAATTATGACACCAAAAGCGGCACTTAAGGCTCTGGAGGCAGGTGCTGATGCTATTATCGTAAGTAACCATGGAGGAAGAGTTCTTGACCAGTGCCCTGCAACTGCAGAGGTTTTGGAAGATATCGTAAAAGCTGTTGACGGCAGAATGACAGTTCTAGTTGACGGAGGTATCAGAACAGGTGTAGATGTATTCAAAGCCCTTGCTATGGGTGCAGACGGAGTTCTTCTTGCAAGACCTTTTGTTAATGCTGCATATGCAGGCGGAAAAGAGGGGGTTTTGGAATATGGAAAGAAAATTATTGCAGAACTGGAAGATACAATGTCAATGTGCGGAGCGCATTCAATTGAAGAAATAACAAGAGACATGGTATTCATCAAATAAAAATCAAAGAAAAGAGCCGGAATTTTACCTGTTACTGGGTGATTTCCGGCTTTTGTAATTATGTGGCTTTTTCGCATTCTGGCGCAGCGAATGTTCTTTAAAGGTTGATTTTGACTTATACTATTCTGTTTGTGTCTTTTCCTTCTAAGAAGCTTGCGAGACTTTTTGCTGAAATGTCAATGATTCTCTGTCTTGTTTCTGACGTCATCCATGCGATATGAGGCGTTACAATGCAGTTTTCGAGGCCGATAAGAGGGCTTCCTTCGGTTGGTGGTTCAGTAGGCAGTACGTCTATTCCTGCAGCTGCCAGTTTTCCTTCTTTTAGGGCTTCAGCCAGATCATCTATGTTTACAAGGCCGCCTCGTGCTGTGTTGATAAGAATCGCACCTGTTTTCATTTGGGATATGAAATCACGGTTGATGAATTCTTTGTTTTCTGCGGTGAGTGGGCAGTGTAGTGTGATAATGTCTGATTTTATGCATGCTTCAGGGTCTTTGCTGTATACGTTTATTTTCATACCAAAGCTTTCGGCAATCTTAGCGGTTCGCTGTCCGATATTTCCGTAACCTATGATTCCCAGACTCTTTTCGGTTAGCAGGGAAAGAGGCTTTCCAAAGAAAGTGAAATCCTGAGATTTTGCCCATTCTCCTTCTATGGTTCTTCTATTGTAGTCGGCAACATGGTTAGTAAGTGCCAAGATAAGTGCAAAGGTGTGCTGAGCCACTGCATCCGATGAATATGCGGGTACATTGCATACTGCGATTCCAAGTTCTTTTGCGGCCTGTATGTCTACATTGTCATATCCTGTTGCAAACACACCAATGAATTTTACATTAGGACATTCTTTTAGCAGTTCGGCAGTTATTTTGTTCTTGTTTACAAAAAATCCGTCACAGTCTTTGATTCGTTCTTTTACCAGATCCTGTGGAGTGTGGTCATATATTGTAAGATTACACAGTGATTCCAGCGGGTCGTAGTCAATATCTCCGGGGTTTACTGTATATCCGTCAAGTATTGTTATGTTCATCAAAATTTCCTCCTTGTGTTAAAGATAATTAATTATACCATATATATGTAAAATGTGATAAAATAAAAACAACTATAACCATAATCAAAGGGGAAAAGTGAACTAAGATACGAAAGGTGGTTTTCAGTGATGAGAAGGATTATAGCTGCATCAAGAAACAAGCACAAAATAGAAGAACTGGAAGCAATAACAAAAAAGTACGGAATGAACATCATATCTAGAGATGATGCCAATCTTCCTCAGGACGAAGTGGAGGAAGATGGAGAAACCTTTGAAGAAAACTCATACAAGAAGGCATATGAGATAATGAAAATGTCCGGTGAAGTTACAATAGCAGATGATTCAGGACTTGCTGTGGAATATCTTCATGGGGAACCGGGGGTTTATTCTGCGAGATATGCAGGCGAAAACTGCAGTGATAAGAAAAACAATGAGAAGCTTCTTAATATGCTGGAAGGAGTTCCTTACCGTGACAGAAGAGCCAAGTTTGTTTCTGTCATTACAATGGTATGGCCAAACGGTGAACATATAGTTGCAAGAGGCGAATGCAAGGGACATATAATTGACCAGCCTGAGGGAACTAACGGATTCGGATACGATCCTTTGTTTGTTCCTGATGGATTTCAGAGAACTTTTGCTCAGCTGACTGCAGAAGAAAAAAATTCCATAAGCCATAGAGCAAAGGCGCTGGAAAAGCTTGAGAAACTGTTACAAGAAAAAGGTCTTGTAAAGGAAAAATAGACGACGGGTGATTTTGTTGACAGAATTAAACCGTTTGCAAGGGGGAGGAGATGACTATGGGAAAAAGATGCACGAAGATGATTTTTCTGTGCATAAAACAGTACAGAGATCCTTATTACCAGGGTATTGCTGCACAGCTGGCGTTTTTTTTCATGCTTTCAATTGTGCCGACTATGATAGTTCTGTCACAGATGCTAGGTATTTTGGATATCTCTCTTGATTTTCTTCAGGACTGGATTAAACAGTATGTAGACAGCGAGATGGCCAGTGCGCTTTTGTATCTTGTTGACTACAAATCTGTGGCGACAACCAACTTTTTCCTTATTCTGATGGCAATTTGGGCTGCTTCAAGGATACACTTCTCACTTATGAGGGTTACCAACTATACATATTCGGATGGAACCGATTCGGGACATTTCTGGAGAGAAAGAGCGAGATCCCTGTTGACACTGGTTATTACACTTCTTGCAATGACATCTATGATTATTGCACTGATGTACGGAGAAACAATTTTCCATGCTCTGCTGGGTCTGCTCTTTGACTCGACCGCTCTGAATAAAGTCTTTGAGATGTTCAAGTGGCCTATGGCGGCGGCAATATATTTTTTGATGGTATCACTTAACTATTATCTTCTTCCGAGGGTCAAGAAAAAGTACCGGGAAATTCTGCCGGGAAGTATTTTCAGTTCGGTAGGCATGATGCTGGTTACAATATTTTACTCTGTATATGCAAGTC
This sequence comes from uncultured Clostridia bacterium, assembly GCA_938034165.1. Lineage (GTDB taxonomy): Bacteria > Bacillota > Clostridia > Peptostreptococcales > Anaerovoracaceae > CALHKP01. Next base: position 53,151 of record CALHKP010000006.1, read on the forward strand.
ATGCGGTGAATTATGACCTTATATACGGTTCTTTGGCAAGCATTGTTGCGCTTATGTTTTGGCTCTATTTTATATCCTGGGTTCTTTGTCTAGGAATACTGGTAAACAAAGCCTGGGAGGACAGCAAATAGGCTATAGATAGTAAATAGACAATCATAAATGCATAAAAACCATGGTATATTCATAAATATGAAAAAATATACAAACTCACTTAAGCAATTCTTAAGAATTCTTAAGAAATATTAAGGCTGTGTAAACGTTGTAAAATCAACGATTACACAGTTTTTCTTATGTGAAAGTTATGTGAAAGTTAAGAAACTCTGTTGACTTCTTAATGCATATGGTTTAGTATAGCTATTGTGGTTGAGAGATGTATACACATTGTACAATCACAGAAAAAGTTGCTTCGATTTGTAGATTATAGAAGCAGTTTTAAAAATTTCATTTCATTTAGGAAGGAATTTACACGTTTGTGACAATCCGGTCGCAGGCATGCAAAGTCAGGAAAGGAAAAACGAATGAATTTTTTAGAAGAACTAAAATCTAAGAAAGCTACTGTCGCTGTTTTAGCGATTCTGATTTCAGCAGTGTTATCAATTACACTGATTTCATCAACTGTTACTGCTTATGCAACTAACGTTGAATACTACGATATCAAGGTTGGAAACAAAACAATAGCAGTGGTTGACTCAGAATCAGATGCTAAGGCAATCGTAGACGGAGTGAAAAACTATTACGTTACAGAGGGCGCTGAAGTGTTAGCAGTTAGCTGTGATCCTGCGATTACAATCAAGGAACACACATATAACAAGTCTAACGACAAGCTACCGAAACTTGCAAAAGACAAACAGGCAGTGATCGACCATATTATAGCAGGCGAAGTAACTACAGCTTCCTACACTGTTAAAGAAGGCGACACAATCTGGGATATTTGTGAAGCAAAAGGATTATCTGTTAACGAACTTGCAGAACTTAACAAGTCCGTTGATGTTGAAAACATCTTCGTGGGTGATACTTTAGAATTTGTGGAAGTTGAACCTCTGATCGAAGTAACTACAGAAATGAAGCTTACTTCAGAAAAGAGCATTCCATATGAAACAACAGAAGAAACAACAGACAGTCTTTACACTGACCAGACAGAAGTTAAGACTGAGGGCGTAAATGGCTTAAAAGATGTAACTGAGGAAATCAAGAGCGTTAATGGTAACGTTGTTGAATCCAAAGAACTGAAGTCAACTGTAAAGAAAGAAGCTGTAAATGCAGTAGTCCTAAAAGGTACTAAATCAAGACCTTCAGCTACAAGAGCAAACAGCAGCTCATACGGTGGCGGTTACAGCTACGGAGGGGGAGCAACATTTGCAGGAAGCGGAAGTGCAATTGCAAGCTACGCATTACAGTTTGTCGGAAACCCATATGCATGGGGCGGAACAAGCCTTACAAACGGCGCTGACTGCTCAGGATTCGTATATGCAGTATATAGAGACTGCGGATACTCAATCCCAAGAGTTGGACAGGGTAGCGTTGGAAGATCAGTTTCTTATTCACAGGCTGTAGCAGGTGACATTCTTATTTACCCTGGTCATGTATCAATTTACATCGGCGGAGGCAGAGAAGTTCACGCAGTTAACGAACGCGTAGGAATCACTGTTACATCAACAGGATATACAGGTCCTATCTTAGATGTTAGAAGAGTAGTTGAATAATCAACTTCGAGAAGAAGCTCAGAAATGAGCTTCTTTTTTTTATGCTATAAAGTTCTCTGCTTCGGGACGGTTAGTCGGCCAAACTGGCTCCTGGGAGCGGTTAGTTGCATCTGACTCGCCTTTTAGGCATAAAAAAACCACCGCATATCGAACTGACTGCGGTGGTATGAGCAGGGGGTAATCATGCTCAAGATTTTGGATAGTAAGAATTCTTATCTTGCTTGTTATGTGAATCTGTAAATTTTACAGTACGCGAGCTCTGATGATAAACGGTGCTTCAGGAACTTTTTCTACAGGTTCTGCCAAAGTTACTATTGTATATCCATACTCACCTCTTGTTTTTCCTATGATGGAGTTAACCTGAAGGCCTGTAAGAAGTTCAGCAAGGGCCATTACAGGATTTTCTTCTCCTTTTGTTATAAAAGTTATTCTGTTTTCGTCCTTCTTAGGACCTGCGTTTACTGCAGGGAAGTTGACTGAGTTTGTGATATTTCCGTTTTCGATATAATCCATAAGCTCGTTGGCTGCCATTATTGCACAGTTGTCTTCAGCTTCTGCTGTGGAAGCTCCCAGGTGAGGAAGTGAAACAACACCTTTTTTGCCCAGGATTCCTGCTGTTGGGAAATCTGTTACGTATTTAGCCAGAACTCCGGTTTCGAGAGCAGCGAGGACATCATCTTCAACTATCAGTTTATCTCTTGAGAAGTTGAGAAGCTTGAGTCCTTCTTTTGCCTCTGCGAGAACTTCTTTGTTTATCATTCCTTTTGTTGTATCGGTTGCAGGAAGGTGAAGAGTAACAAAGTCACATTCTACAAACAGATCTTTTAATTCAGGAACTGTTTTTACAGCCGGTGAAAGTCTCAGAGCGGCGTTTACGCTTAAATAAGGATCATATCCGATTACCTTCATTCCCAGGTCAGATGCTGCGTTTGCAACCAGGGCGCCGATAGCTCCAAGTCCGGCAACACCCAGTGTCTTGCCTTTGAGTTCACTTCCTGCGAACTGGCTCTTGCCTTTTTCTACAGTCTTTCCAACTTCGCCTGTGAGACCTGATGCCCATTCAAGTGCTTCCGGAATGTTTCTTGCTGCCAGGATCAAACCTGCAAGTACGAGTTCTTTTACTGCATTTGCGTTTGCTCCCGGTGTATTGAATACCACAATTCCTTCTTCTGCGCATCTGTCAAGGGGAATATTGTTAACTCCGGCACCCGCTCTTGCGATTGCCAGAAGCTCCTTATCAAAGGTCATTTCGTGCATATCCTGACTTCTGACTAAAATACCAGAGGAACAGCAGACTTCGTCAGAAATTGTGTATAAGTCACTAAATTGTGCTAAGCCTACCGGTGATATTTTGTTTAGTTTTGATATTTTGTACATTTGAAGTACCTCCTCTAATATTTATAAATTTTAATGAAATTATATCACTTAGGCACTTTACTTTCAATAGCTAAAGTGCTAAAATAGTTAGCAAATATTATTTTTGAGCCGAATGGAGGGCAAACTTATGACAAAACAGAATCGTGTATTTAATTTTTCCGCAGGACCATCGATGCTTCCTTTAGAGGTTATTGAAGACGCAGCTTGTAACCTTGCCAGCTACGAGGGGTGCGGGCAGTCTGTGATGGAAATGAGCCACCGTTCAAAAGAGTTTGGTAAGATAATCGAGGATGCAGAAAAAAACCTCAGAGATATTATGAACATTCCGGAAAACTACAAGGTACTCTTTTTGCAGGGTGGAGGAACATTACAGTTCGCAATGGTTCCGCTGAATCTAATGACAAAATCAAAAAAAGCTGATTACGTAGTAACCGGATCATGGGCAAAGAAGGCAGCAAAAGAAGCTAAGAAATTTGGTGACGTTAAGATCATCGCAAGCTCAGAAGAAGATACATTCTCATATATTCCAAAGATTACAAAGGAAGATATCAGACCTGATGCAGATTATGTTTATGTATGCTTTAACAACACTATATATGGAACACATTTCCCATATATTCCTGAAACAGGAGATATCCCTCTTGTAGCAGACATGTCAAGCTGCATACTCAGCGAAGACATAGATGTAAGCAAGTTCGGTCTAATTTTTGCCGGAGCGCAGAAAAACGTTGCACCTGCAGGTGTTGTAATCGTAATTATCAGAGAAGACCTGATCGGTCATGCTGACGAGAGTGTTCCTACATACCTTGATTACAAAATTCATGCAGACAATGATTCAATGTATAATACACCGCCATGTTTCCCTATCTATATCGCAGGAGAAGTTTTCAAACATATCCAGAAAATCGGTGGACTTTCAGCAATGCAGGAACTGAACGAAAAGAAAGCGAAGAAACTCTATGATTTCATAGATTCCAGCGAACTCTTCAAATGCCCTGTAAATCCTGAAGACCGTTCACTTATGAATGTTGTTTTTGTTACGGGCGACACTGATCTGGACAAAAAATTTGTTTCAGAAGCCAAAGAAGAGGGTATGGTAAACTTAAACGGACACCGTTCAATCGGTGGAATGAGAGCTAGCATTTACAATGCTATGCCAATGGAAGGTATAGATAAGCTAATAGAATTCATGAAAAAATTTGAAGCCGAAAACAAATAATTCCGGTGGATTATGGTATAATGAATTCTGTAGCCGTAAGATAACAGGAAACGGTAGGTAGAATATGAAATATCTTGTGGTGGTTCCCGATGGAGCAGGGGACGAAAAAATTGAAGCTCTGGGAGGTAAAACTCCTCTGGAGACAGCTAACTTATCATTTATAAACAGTCTTGCTCAGAAGGGCGAAGTAGGTATGGTAAAAACTATACCTGATGGAATTGCACCGGGCAGTGACGCGGCGAATTTGTCTGTAATGGGATATGATCCATCTGTTTATCTGACAGGAAGATCGCCTCTCGAGGCAGCCAGCATCGGAATCGAAATGAATGATACAGACGTTGCATTCAGAACCAATATTATTACTGTTGAGGGTGATGGCCCTTATGAGGATCTTACTATTGTAGACCACAGTGCAGGAGATATTACTACAGAAGAAGCAGATGAATTGATAAAAGCAGTTAATGAAGAATTTGCAGATGATAAGGTAAGATTTTACACAGGAACATCGTACAGACACTGTATGATAGTCCATAACGGCAGAACTGATTATGAACTCACTCCGCCTCATGACGTTTTATCATGCAGAGTGGGAGATCATCTTCCAAAGGGTGAGGATGCGGAATTTTTGACTTCTATGATGAAGAGAAGTTACGAGATACTGAACAACCATCCTGTAAACGTTAAGAGAAGAGAAAAAGGCCTCAGACCGGCAAACACTCTATGGATCTGGGGACAGGGCAAGAAGCCTCAGCTTTCTCCGTTCTATGACAAATATAAGCTTACAGGTACGGCAATCAGTGCAGTTGACCTAATCAAAGGAATTGCGGCATGTGCAGGACTTTCCAGCGTTGATGTAGAAGGTGCTACAGGTACTCTTCATACTAATTTCAAGGGCAAAGCGGATGCGGCAATCGAAGAATTCAAAAAAGGCAAAGATTTTGTTTATGTTCACCTTGAAGGTCCAGATGAATGTTCACATCAGGGCGATATGGAAGGCAAAATTAAATGTTTGGAGGATATCGACAAAAAAATAGTTGAACCTATAGTGGAAGCTTTGAGAGAAGCAGGGGAAGACTTTAAGGTACTGGTAGTGCCGGATCACAGAACACCTCTTGCAATCAGAACTCATTCAGATCCTCCGGTACCGTTTGTTATCTATAATTCAACAGACGAAAAACCGGTGGATGAGAGCAGAAGTTTTTGCGAGGTATCGGGACAAAAGGGTACATATTTTGACAGCGGATTCGCTATGGCAGATTATTTTTTTAAGTAAAAAGTATTTATGAAGAAGAAAAACAAAATAATTTCATGCTTAATAATTGTTGCAATGCTGATTTCCGGCATTGCAACTTGTTATGCAGACGATTGGGATCAGGGAACTGACGGCACATATGACTATGATTATGGTGTAAGCGATGATCAGACGTATGATGATCAGGGTTACGACGATCAGATGTATTATGAAGAAGTCTATGAGCCGGAAGTGGTTGAAGAACCGGTGGTTCAAGAAGAAAAGAAAAAGACGGGGAAAAAAGGCGAGCCTGAACTTTATTCTGATGCGGCGGCAATTTATTGCAAGAACACAGGTGAGATAATCTATAGCAAGAAATTAAAAAGCAAGATGTCTCCATACAGCATAACCAAGGTTATGACAGCGCTTCTTGCTGTACAGAAACTTCCTCTGGATCAGGAAGTTACGGTTTCGGTCGAGGCTGCTTCTCAGGAAGGCTCAAGTATGGAGCTTAAAGAAGGAGAAGTTATCAAGGTAAAGGATTTGCTTTATGGTCTTTTGATGCTTTCCGGCAATGATGCCGCTTATGCTCTTGCAGAGGCTGTATCAGGTGATGTTTCTTCGTTTGTGGATCTTATGAACGAGACGGCTAAGAATATCGGCTGCAAAAATACTTTGTTCTCAACTCCGTCCGGATTTATAAATGATGTTTCGGAGCATTATACAACTGCAAAGGATATGATGGAAATTCTGCGTGTTGCCTTTGATAACGAGACGGTCAAAGAAATTGCGGGAACAAAGAAACATAAGATTCCTGCTACAAATGAGAGTGAAGAACGTGTTCTAAAAAACAAAAATGAGGTGCTTCTGTCATCAGACAATTATGTTGCGGGAAAGACAGGTTACTGGGACGATTACAACAGTTCTATTGTTATGGAATATAACAAAAATGGACTGGAGCTTTTGATTGTTCTGATGGGCTCTCAGGCTGACAAACGGCTTGCAGATTGCAATGAGCTTGTTAAGTATGCGACTAAAAAGGTTCGTGGCATAGATGTGGTAAAAGCAGGTGAGGCTGCAGGAAAGGTCGGAGTAAAACACGGAGCAAAGACAAGCATAAAAGCATATACTTTGACAGCGGGCGTTGCCTATTTACCGAAGGAAGGCTCAGAATCACTTATAGATACAAAAGTTACTATGAATGATGATGTTAAGGCACCGGTGAAAAAAGGTGATGTTGTAGGTTCATATAACATATATGTCGGAGACGAAATAGTAAACAAGATTCCGCTGGTGGCAAAGGAAGATGTGAAAACAGGCTGGATTTTGTCATACATAGGAATTTCTAATAACGTTACAATAGTTATATGTATCGTGCTGCTGCTTGTACTTGCACTTCTGATTACAAGACTTATCAACAAAGCAAATGCAAAAAAAAGAAAACGAGCAGCCAGAAAAAGAATGGCTATGGAGATTGCAAAAAAGCAGCTTGAAAAAGAAGAGTACGACCGTAGAAGAGGATGGCGTTATTGATGTTTGATATACAGGAAAATTTGAAAAAACTCCCGGATTGTCCGGGAGTTTATCTGCATAAGGACAAACTTGGGCAGGTAATATATGTAGGAAAGGCGGTTTCGCTTAAGAAAAGAGTGAGACAGTACTTTCAGAGCTACGGAAAATCGACTCCTAAGTTGAGGGCTTTGACGGAAAATATTTCTGAGTTTGAATATATAACATGTGCGACTGAGATGGAGGCGCTGATTCTTGAGTGCAATCTGATAAAAAAGTATATGCCGAAGTATAATGTGCTTTTGAGGGATGATAAGACTTATCCTTACATTGCTGTTACAGTGGCCGAGGATTATCCGAGAGTATTCAAGACAAGAAATGTAAAAAGAGACGGAAGCCGTTATTTCGGACCCTACAGCGACGCATCGGCAGTAAACGATATCGTGGAGCTTCTAAACGATGTATATAAACTGAAACGCTGCAATTATACGCAGTTTCCGGAAAATCATAGACCTTGCCTGAATTATCATATAGATAGGTGCGGTGGAATATGCACAGGGAAAATCACAAAAGAAGAATACAGAAAATCTGTGGACATGGCGGTGGACTTTCTTTCCGGTCACGAGAAGACTTTGATAAATCAGCTTACGGCAGAGATGCAGAAGGCATCTGATGAGATGCGGTATGAAGAAGCTGCGAAGCTCAGAGATTCCATTACAGCGGCAAAAACTCTCAGCGAGACACAGAGGGTCAGCATGGTCAATGCAGGGGACATAGACGTTGTTATTCCTGTGAGAGACTTTGATAATTCTTTTGTAGTCCTGTTTACTGTAAGAGACGGTAAGCTGAGCGGCAGGGAAACTTTTGAGATACAGTCATCGGAATTTGATAAAAAATCGGAAATGAGTGCCGAATTCATAAAACAGTATTATACGAAGTGGGCTGAAATACCAAAAGAGATAATGCTAGAAGAAATGCCTGAGGAGAGTGCTCTTTTAGAGGCATATCTCGAGAACTTCGGGCACAAGGTTAGAATTTTTGTTCCACAAAAAGGAGAAAAGAAAGCAATTCTAAAAATGGCCCAAAATGATGTGAATGAAATGCTCAAAACTATTTCGGAAAAGGCACAGCTTAGCAGAGAAAAGAAATCGATGCTCAGAACGGCTATTTATGATATTCTCTTGAAGGCAGGATATGACAGACAGCCCGGAGGCCTTATTATGGGACCTGATGGTACATGTGATGTTGTGGACAGAAGTGAGTACAGGATAGAGTCCTATGATATTTCCAATACAAACGGGGTCGACTCGGTGGGTGCGATGGTTGTGTTTGAGGGAACCAGGAGGATAAAAAAGGACTACAGAAGGTTCAGAATCAAGACTGTCATAGGACCTGATGATTATGCTAGCTTGGAGGAAATGCTTACCAGAAGGTTTCAGAGAGCAGGCAAAGGGGATCCGTCTTTTGCTGTGATTCCGGATGCTGTATTTATGGACGGAGGCCTTGGACAGGTGCATGTGGCAGAGAAGGTTCTGGCTGAACTGGGGTTTGACATTCCGGTCATAGGTCTTGCAAAGGATGACAGCCACAGGACGAGGGCTATAGTATTTGATGACGGAAGCGAAATAGATCTGAAGAACAATGGCGTTTTGTTCAAATATGCGGGCACAATTCAAGAAGAGGTTCACAGATTTGCAATAGAATATCACAGAAATTTGCGTGGCAAAAAAGCCATAACTTCGGTGCTTGATGAGATTCCTTCAGTTGGACCTGTAAGGCGAAATGCCCTTCTTGCAAAGTTCGGCTCAGTGGAGGCAATAAAAAAAGCCGCAATAGAGGAACTGATGACGGTTGACGGAATAACAGAGAGCGTGGCCGAAAAAATTTGTGAATTCTTCGTAAAGAAATAGAAAATATTTGTATACTTGTGTTGAATTAAGTATCAATAAATGTTATAGTTAAACGAGTGTTATGCACAGAGCATAAGAAAATAAGAATAATACTGCGGGAGGTAGACATGGCAGATAACAAAAATAATTATGAAGAAGAAAACTTCATCACACTGGAATTTGATGACGGCGTAGAAATCGAATGCGAAATCATGGGCATATTTGACTGTGACGGAGTAGACTACATTGCTTTAATTCCACAGGATGAAACAGATGACGTTTACATCTACGGATACAAAGAAGTAGGCGAAGACGAATTTGAACTTGTAGACATCGAAGACGAAGCTCTTTTCGAAAAGGTTGTTGCTGAATTCGATGCAATCATGGACGCTGAATAATATGCGAAAAACAAAAGACCTCGTTGGATGGGGTCTTTTTTAATGGATGCGCCCGCGGACGCTTTTTATTCAATTTTTCATTTTTAACCTATAGGCTAACTTTCGACTTGTATGTGATGCTCATTTCTTTAGATATCGGTAGGCTCTTCATCAGCTTCCTGTGGCTGAGCTTCGGCGCAGTCTGAGTTTTCCGGATTTTGGACTTCCTTTTTTGGCTTGATTCTGATTCGGCGTGCAAATGCTATTGTAAGGAAAACGCACATAAACAGACCTAGGATGAATCTTGCGTCTTTGATGTCGAGCATCAGTCCTTTTACGCAAACAAAATCAAGAATAATAAAAATAAGAGTTATCCATGCATTTCTTTTGTCAATCATTTTTAAATCTCCTTTGATAAGCTAAATAACAGTATAACATGACAGATGGCGGATATACAAGGAAAGCCCGAAAAATAGGAAAACGAATTTGCAGAAAAAAATATGGCTAAAAAAATCCGTTATTTTGAAAAAAACCACTTGCAAAACAGAATATGGCCATGTTATACTAGGTGAGTAGTCATTTTGCGGTCATGGCGGAATTGGCAGACGCGCACGGTTCAGGTCCGTGTGGGAAACCATGGGGGTTCGAATCCCTTTGACCGCACCACATTAAAAAAGCTGTGTTTTTACACAGCTTTTTTTCATACCTAGAAGAGTTATATAGTCCAACTATTTTCTATAATTTATCTGCAAGATCTTTTGCAGCAACGCATGCGGAAGAATAAGCAAACTGTATGTTATATCCACCGGTTTTTCCGTCCACATCAAGGACTTCGCCTATAGCATACATTCCGGGAACGGACTTGATTTCCATGGTGGATGTTTTTATGCTTTTTAGGCTGATGCCGCCTCTAGTTACCATTGCTTTGTTAAATCCTCCCGGATAATCTATTTCGAATTCATCGGCAATGACAAATTTTGCAATTTCAGAAGCCCTTTGGCAGGCGCGTTTTTCCAGTGCCTGAGCAAAGCTCTTGGGTAGGCTGTATTCAGAGGCCAGAATATTTGCTGCCTTGGATCTACTTTCCGAAATCATCTTGGAAATTTTCTTTTTCTCGGACATATCAAAGGTCTTACCTAGATAGTTAATAGACAATATATCGCCGGGTTCAGCATCTCTGCTGAGATGCAGGATGCAGGGACCTGAAAAATTTCTGTCAGTCAGTAGCAGATCTCCTGTCTGCTCTGCTATTTTCTTCCCATCGCGATAAAGAGATACATGGGCATCTCTAAAGGATATGCCTGAAAGTTCGCTGTAAGGATAATTCTTTGTGAACAAAGGCGCTAGGGCCGGCACAAGTGGCGTAACGGACATGCCGGGAATTTCTCTGAGAAGGGGAAACATGCTGCCGTCTGAGCCGGTAGACGGATAAGAGCAGCCGCCGGAGGCGATTATCACATACTTTGCTTTGTAAAGCCCATTAGCTGTCTGTACAGAGTGAAGTGTCGAGAAAGCCGAGTTATTGCCACCGAACGCCTGATCGTTCAATTCATGAGCCATTGGATCTTCACCGGCAGGAGTTATTCCGGTAACCTTTTCGTTAACTATATCAAATCCATTTGCTTTGCTTTGCTTAAGAAGAAGCTCGAGAACGTCTCGAGCTTTCATTGATTTCGGAAAAACTTTGCCGTCGTCACGAGTGACAAGAGGAAGTCCATGGGATTCGAAGAAGTCCATCATCGAAAGATTATTATATTTATACAGGCAGCTTCTTACTTTGCTGCCGTTTTCGAAATAACAGGATATGAAATCCTTTATGGAGCCACTGTGGGTCAGATTACACTGACCGCCTCCGCTCATCAGAAGCTTGAGTCCCGGGGACTTTGATCCGTCGAGGATTATCCCATTTACCTTGTGTGAAAGTACAGAAGCAAAGAAAAGACCGCTGACACCTGCTCCGATTATAATTACATCATAAGTTTTTGCTTTCATTTTGTATCACTCAATTACCTATTTTTGCACCTGTGAGAGATAGCTTACCGTAAATTTGCTGTTTTTTTCCATAAGCGCAAACAGCTGATCGTATTCACTCTTTGGCGCCAAGTCTTCTGCTTTGGCACCGAAAATTTTCTCAAAAAGGCTTGCTTCAGGTACGTATTGAATAGGACCGAATATGCAGTCCTCCAGGTTCTGTTCTTTTAGCATTGATTTCTGTGCTTCTTCTAGAGAAGAAATCTCGTCAATTAGTTTTGCTTCTTTTGCCTGTTTTGCTGTGTAAACACGTCCGTCTGCAACCTGTCTTACATATTCTTCCGAAAGATCTCTGCCTTTCATTACTATCTGAACAAAGTTAGAAAATGCTTCGTCCACAAGGCTCTGATAGATGGCACGTTGTTCATCTGTAAGAGGGTGTGTTGAGCTTCCCATTCCTTTGTTCTTGCCGGATGTAATATCGACTGCCTTTATACCCATCTTGTCCATGAGTTCTGAAAAATCAAAGATGGTGCCCACGATTACACCGATAGATCCTGTCCAGCAATTTTTGTTTGCAAAAATTTTGTCTGCAGACATGGAAACATAGTATCCGCCGGATGCTGCCATATTTTCCATATATACGTAAACAGGTCTCTTGGTATTTTCTTTGTATGCCACAAGCCTGTTGTATAGTTCATCAGTTGCGTATACGTCGCCGCCGGGTGAGTTGACGTCTAACATGATGCCTTTGTTGTTGGAGTCATTTTCCATCTGGTCGATTCTGTTTAAGAGCCACTGCTGATTGTAGCCATCACCGCTGTCACCGTCTGTTATAGTCCCCTGAAGATAGAGAAGACCAACATAATCATCACCAAAGTTGAATTCTGACATGTAGCCGTCTGAATCCTTGGATGAAACAGTGCCGCAGGCAGCCAGTATAATGAACATGAGAATGACAATACCTGCGATTATGAGCAGGATCTTTAACCATTTTGGGAGTTTTTTGCGTGGCGGTTTCTGAAAATCGTCATATATTGCTCCAGAAGGGGCTTCTGCATAAGTGTTAAATGAAGCATTGTCATATGCCTCTCTTTTCTGATTAAACTGTCTGTTATCTGAAGTTTCGGCTGTCTGCTGAGGATTATATTCATAGCGAACGTCCTTGCCGTTGTATCCGTTGTTTTCCATATTCAATCCTTTCTATTATGGTTTTGAGTTACCCGTCAAAGACTGATCGGGAATCTTTCTTAAATATTTTTTTATTATATCAGATTTGCAAAAGTACATCAAATCTATTGACTTTTTTGACGGATAGTTCTACAATAAAAGCATGCTGGCACTCAAGGTTGAAGAGTGCTAACAAAGTGTGAAGTGCAAATTTAAATACAAAGCAGATGTATATGTCGCATCTTGCATCTCAGAAAAACAGTTTTTAATTTTGGAGGTAAAGAAAATGGCAATCGGAATCAAACCACTGGGTAGCAGAGTAGTAATCAAGAAATTAGAAGTAGAAGAAAAGACACAGGGTGGAATTATCCTGACAAGCGCAGCTAAGGAAGCTCCACAGACAGCAGAAGTTGTTGCTGTAGGCAGCGGCACAGCAGATGAACCTATGGAACTTTCAGTAGGTGACAAGGTAATCTTTTCTAAATATGGCGGAACTGACGTAAAATTTGAAGGTGAAGATTACACAATCATGAGTCAGGCTGATATTTTAGCGATTGTTGAATAGGGGGAATAAAAAATGGCTAAAGATTTACTTTACGGAGAAGAAGCAAGAAAAAAACTGCAGGCAGGTGTAAACAAGCTTGCTGACACAGTAAAAATCACATTAGGACCTAAGGGCAGAAACGTTCTGATTAACAAACCTTTCGGAGCACCTTTGATCACTAATGACGGTGTTACTATCGCAGGGGAAATAGATCTGGAAGACACTATGGAAAACATGGGAGCACAGCTTGTAAAAGAAGTTGCAACAAAGACAAATGACAGCGTTGGTGACGGAACTACAACAGCAACACTTTTGGCACAGATTATTATCCAGGAAGGATTCAAAAATGTTGCTGCAGGTGCAAACCCAATGATTCTGAAGAGAGGTATTCAGGGAACTGTAGATGTAGTAGTTGAAGAAATCAAGAAGAGTGCAAAGCACATCGACACAAAGGAAAGCATCGCTCAGGTCGGTGCAATCTCAGCAGCCGATGAAACTATCGGCGAATTGATTTCAGAAGCTATGGAAAAAGTTGGCAAAAATGGCGTAATCACTGTAGAAGAGTCAAGCTCGCTGGGAACAAGCCTCGAAGTTGTTGAAGGTATGCAGTTTGACAGAGGCTATTTGTCACCATACATGGTAAATAATGCAGACAAGATGGAAGCAGTAATCGAAAATCCTATGATTCTGGTTACAGACAAGAAGATTTCAAACATTCAGGAACTGCTGCCTCTTCTTGAACAGGTAGTAAAAGCAGGTAAAAAAATCTTTATTATTGCAGAAGACATAGAAGGTGAAGCTCTGACAACTCTTGTAATTAACAAGATTAAGGGTGTTATCGATGCAGTTGCAGTAAAGGCTCCTGCATTCGGAGACAGAAGAAAAGCTATGCTGGAAGATATCGCTGTTCTGACAGGCGCTACACTCATCAGCGAAGAACTAGGATATGATTTGAAAGAGGTTACTCTGGACATGCTGGGAACTGCTTCAACAGTTAAAGTTGACAAAGACAACACAGTAATTGTCGGAGGAGCAGGAGAAAAAGAAGAAATCGAAGCAAGAATCAAATCAATTCAGCACACTCTTGAAGCTACAACTTCTGAATTTGATAGAGATAAGCTTCAGGAAAGACTTGCTAAACTTGCAGGCGGCGTAGCTGTAATCAAAGTAGGTGCGGCTACAGAAACTGAACTGAAGGAAAAGAAACTGAGAATCGAAGATGCTCTTAACGCTACAAAGGCAGCCGTTGAAGAAGGTATCGTTGCAGGCGGCGGAGTTTGCCTATGCGATGCAATTCCTGCAGCTTCAGCTTATGCAGAATCCCTTGACGGAGATGAAAAGACAGGTGCAAGAATCATCGTAAGAGCTCTTGAAGAACCTGTAAGACAGATTGCACAGAATGCAGGATTCGAAGGCAGCGTAGTTGTTGCAGAGGTTAAGAACAGCAAACCGGGATTCGGATTCAATGCTGCAACTGAAGAATATGTAGATATGATGGCAGCAGGTATCGTTGACCCTGCAAAGGTTACAAGATCTGCAATCCAGAATGCCGCTTCAGCTTCAGCAATGTTGCTTACAACTGAAAGTTGCATAGACGATATTAAAGACGACAAATCTTCCGCAATGGCCGGCATGGGAGGCATGGGCGGAATGGGCGGCATGATGTAGTCCTTCGTCAGAAAATAATATAAACAGTAAATACGGCTCTGTGAAAACTTTTTTTCGCAGGGCTGTTTTTTATCGAAAAAAGGCTGAAAATGTGATATGCTAGAAAGACATTAGAGAAATGCAAGGAGATAAGAACGAATGAGAAAATCAAAGAAATTTATCCCGGTGGTAATTGTGATTGTAATTATTGCGATTATCATCGGTATTATCGGAGTCAAAAAAGCAAAGTCATCTGCAGCAAAAGCAGAAGAGCTGGAAAAGATGAGCACAGAACTTGAAGAAGGTGATCGTCATATAGTTGCAGGGCTTCACGGAAGTGAAAACACAATCGTAAAAGAAGGGGATAAGTATGTGGAATCGGGAGCTTTTGCACTTGATGACAGAACAGGCCCACTGAAAGACTGCGAAATATCCGGCAAAGTCGATACAGATAAACCGGGCGATTACAAAGTAAAATATACATTTACCGCTGATGGCGCAAGAAAAACAGTCGAAAGAAAAGTAAAGGTTGTTGCAAAAAAAGACTTCAAAGAAAACAAGGACGGCGTTCCTGTCTTGATGTATCACTATGTCTACAACGAAAGTCAGCCACCGGAAACACTGAATAGCAACTACATAAAGGATACTGACCTAGAAGAACAACTGGAATACCTGAAGGAAAACGATTACTATTTTCCAAGCTTTGCTGAACTCAGAGCTTATATCGATGAGGAAATAAGTCTTCCTGCAAAGAGCGTAATTCTGACCTTTGATGACGGGCAGTATGGATTTTTGGAAAATGGTATTAAGGTTTTGGATAAGTGCAAAGTGCCTGCAACTTCCTTTGTTATAGGAACTAAAGAAGGTGAATATAAGGTAAAAACCTACAGAAGTCCTTATGTAAGTTATGAATCACATTCATATGATATGCATAAACCGGGCGGCAACATTGGTCACGGAGGCGTTATTTCTGCCATGACAAAAGATGAAATTGTAGAAGACCTGAAAAAAGAAGCTGCTCAGGTAGGAAGCAACAATGCCTTCGCATACCCATTTGGAGATGTTACAGATGATGCTCTTGCGGCAATAAAAGAAGCGGAGATTCTTTGTGCCTTTACAACTGTATACGGAATAGTGCAGCCGGGAGACGATTTTGCTCAGCTTCCGAGAGTGAGAGTTATGGGGCAGAACAGCCTCGATTCTTATATAGCAAGTCTTAGCTAAAAACTTTTTTCGTTTTGCACTTTTTTCCAATTTATCTCAGTTTCTGCTGTAGAGATATTGCAAAAATGACAAAAATAGTATAAAATAGATAAAATAATTGGCGGCAGTACACTTTTTGCCGCCGTTTTAAGTGAAGAAGGAAGGAGAAATACAATGGCTCAATTTATAAAAGAACCGTCAAGAACATTTAATGAATACCTGCTGGTTCCAGGCTACTCAAGTAAGGAATGCAGGGTTGAAAATGTAAGTCTTAAAACACCTATAGTTAAATTTAAGAAAGGTGAGGAGCCTGAGATTTCAGCAAATATACCGCTAGTATCAGCAGTAATGCAGGCCGTTTCAGATGATAAGATGGCCGTAGCACTGGCAAAAGAAGGTGGAATTTCCTTCATTTTTGGATCTCAGCCTATCGAAAGCCAGGCAGAGATGGTAAGAAGAGTAAAATCCTACAAGGCAGGTTTTGTTAAGAGTGACAGCAATCTTAAGCCTGAACAGACTCTGGCAGACGTTCTTGCACTTAAGGCCGCAAGAGGTCACTCAACTATCGCAATTACAGAGGATGGAACAGCAGAAGGCAAAATCGTAGGTCTTGTAACAAGCAGAGACTATCGTGTAAGCAGAATGTCTCCTGATACACCTATCAGCGAATTCATGACACCATTCGAAAAACTTATCTACGCTAAGGACGGATGTACACTCAGCGAAGCAAATGACATGCTTTGGGATAACAAATTGAATGCACTTCCTATTATAGATGACAATCAGAGATTAACTCATTTTGTATTCAGAAAGGATTATGACAACCATAAGTCAAACCCTAACGAACTTCTGGATGCACACAAGAGATATGTAGTTGGAGCGGGAATTAACACTCGTGACTTCGAAGAAAGAATCCCTGCACTTGTAGAAGCAGGTGCTGATGTGCTTTGTATCGACTCTTCAGAAGGATATTCAGAATGGCAGCTTGATACAATCAAATGGATTAGAGATAAATACGGCGACACAGTTAAGGTAGGAGCCGGAAATGTTGTAGACAGAGAAGGATTCAGGTTCCTTGCAGAAGCAGGTGCTGACTTTGTTAAAATCGGTATCGGCGGAGGATCAATCTGTATTACAAGAGAACAGAAGGGTATCGGAAGAGGTCAGGCTTCAGCTGTTATAGAGGTTGCAGAAGCAAGAGACGAATACTTCAAGGAAACAGGCATCTACGTTCCAATCTGCTCAGACGGCGGAATCGTATATGACTACCACATGACTCTTGCACTGGCAATGGGAGCAGACTTCATCATGCTGGGCAGATACTTTGCAAGATTTGATGAATCTCCAACAAATAAACTGAACATGAACGGAAATTACGTTAAGGAATATTGGGGCGAAGGTTCAAACCGTGCTCGTAACTGGCAGAGATACGACCTGGGCGGCGATCCAAGAATGAAATTCGAAGAAGGCGTAGACTCATACGTACCTTATGCAGGCTCACTTCACGACAACGTAAATCTGTCACTGAACAAGGTTAAGTCAACAATGTGTAACTGCGGAGCAATCAGTATCCCTGACCTTCAGGCAAATGCCAAGCTGACACTGGTATCAGCTACTTCAATCGTAGAAGGTGGAGCTCACGACGTAATACTGAGAGACTCAAGTCAGAACGCAATCAGATAATATAGAGAGGGGAAAACACATGGATAGCAACAAACGTCCTGAAACAATGGAAAGAATAACTACGCAGGAACTTGCAACAGCTTTTATAGATGAACAGGTTGCTGCTATCAGAGAACAGGTGGGAGACAAGAAAGTTCTTCTTGCTCTGTCAGGTGGAGTAGACTCATCAGTAGTAGCTGCACTTTTAATCAAAGCCATCGGCAAACAGCTCGTATGCGTTCACGTAAACCACGGTTTACTGAGAAAAGGTGAACCTGAACAGGTTGTCGAAGTTTTCCGTAACCAGATGGATGCAAACCTGATTTATGTTGATGCTGTTGATCGTTTCTTAGATGCTCTTAAGGATGTAGATGATCCTGAAGAAAAGAGAAAGATTATCGGCGGACTGTTCATCGACGTATTTGCAGAAGAAGCAGCTAAGTTAGAAGGTGTTGAATTCCTGGCACAGGGAACAATCTACCCTGATATTACAGAATCAAAGGGTATCAAATCACACCACAACGTAGGCGGTCTTCCTGAAGAACTGAACTTTGAACTGGTTGAACCGGTTAAACTTCTTTACAAAGACGAAGTAAGAGTTGTAGGTAAGGTACTGGGCCTTCCTGACAACATGGTATACAGACAGCCGTTCCCAGGACCGGGACTTGGCGTTCGCTGCATCGGAGCAATCACAAGAGACAGACTTGAAGCAGTTAGAGAATCAGATGCAATTCTTAGAGAAGAATTCGAAAACTACGGACTTCAGGGAAAAGTATGGCAGTACTTCACAGTAGTTCCTGATATCAAATCAACAGGAATCAAAAACGAAACAAGAAGCTGGGAATGGCCTGTAATCATTAGAGCCGTAAACACAGTAGACGCAGTAACTGCAGAACCTGCAAACCTAGACTTCGACATGCTGCAGCATATCACAGCCCGCATCACATCAGAAGTAGCAGGCGTAAACAGAGTGCTGTGGGATATTACACCTAAGCCAACAGGCACAATCGAGTGGGAATAAGCTTGTTATTTTCGCCCACAGCGTTGTCAGCTGCACACTTCTGCGGTGCTCACGTACTTTAGTACGCTCCGCTTCTCGAGTGCTTGCTTCCTAGCTGTGAACGAAAATTCCTACGCTTAACAATTTTATGAAATATTGATAATCGTTGAAAAGAACTGTCACCTGATGATGGTTCTTTTTTTCGTAGATTAGAAAACAAAAATCATTTACAGTATTCAATTCTATTTTTTAAAATTTCATCTCTTGACAATTCTTCAAATTTTTCCTGTGTTAGTGGAAGTGTAGAGTAATCAAGTGATTCATTTATTGATTTTCATCATGGCATCTTGAACTTGTTCAGCGGACAGATAGTCCTTGAATGGAATATAGAAAGACTCTTATTACAACCGGCAGCTTCGATTTTTGATAGATAGCTGATACTGTTCTTTGCCCGCTCTGCAAGTTGCACCTGTGTTAATTTTGCTTGCTTTCTGTAAAGTTTTATATTTGTACCTATAACACGATATAGGTCAGTAGCATTTTCAAATTGCATGTCAGTACCTCTTTCGCTATTTGTGAATATTATTGCATGAATAGATAGAAAAACAAATTCTCTTATAGTGAAATTATATGGAAAAATATGTAAAATGATGATATGATAATAAAAACACTTGATTATATGAGGAGGGGTAATATGCTTTTACAGCCATATAATTTTGAATTAGAGAAAACAACTGTGTGGGCATTTCCGGATAGGGGGAATTGGGCAACACATGTAGGGGATTACAGAGGTAATTGGACGCCGTATGTACCAAGAAATCTAATCATGAGGTATTCAAAAGAAGGTGACTGGATACTCGATCAGTTCGTAGGTGGTGGGACAACGCTTGTTGAAGCAAAATTATTAAACAGAAGTGCAATTGGAATTGATATTAGTCCAGAGGCTATTTATTTAACAAAAGAGAGGCTTGGTTTTAATTGTAAGGGAGACTCTCGTTTGGTAGTAAGAGAAGGCAATGCTGAACACTTAGATTTTTTGAAAGATGAAGAAATAGACTTTATTTGTACCCACCCTCCATATGCGAATATTATCAAATATAGTGAAGGGATTGAAGGGGATATTTCATATTTAGAAATAGATGATTTTTTGGAATCTATGAAGCAAGTTGCAAAAGAATCATACCGTGTATTGAAGCCAGGAAAAATATGTGCAGTAATGATGGGCGATGTACGAAAGCGTGGTAAGGTAATTCCTTTGGGGTTTAAGGTTATGGAAGTATTTCTGTCAGCGGGGTTTAAGTCAAAGGAGATAATCATAAAAGAGCAATTTAACTGCCGCTCATCAAAATACTGGACTACAAAGAAGAATAGTTTCTTATTATTGGCACATGAATATATTTTTATTTTTGAAAAGTAATTGAAGATGAACAACAACTAAAAGTTGACATTGTCAACTATATCGTTTCAAATTATAATATATATAGTATGTTTTATAGGGTAGACTACATAGAGAAGAGGAATGATTTATGGAAAAAAGAAGTTTATCTCCATTTGTGAAATGGGCTGGAGGAAAGCGCCAGCTCTTATCACAGATAAAGGAGAGAATGCCAAAAGCATATAATAATTATTATGAGCCGTTTATTGGTGGAGGTGCCATGTTATTTGAGCTTCTTCCAGAGCGGGCGATAATTAATGATATCAATATAGCCTTAATTAATACTTATAGACAGATTTGTGATAATCCGGAAGTGTTCATAAAAGAGATTCAGCACCTTGATTCTGAAATGTGGGAAGATGGAAAGAAGTATTACTATTCTTTGAGGGAGCGTTACAATGATAAATTGATGCAGGAAGAGTTAGATGTAGAATTAGCCGCATTATTTGTATTCATTAATAAGCACTGCTTTAATGGATTGTATAGAGTGAATGGCAAAGGCCTATTTAATGTGCCGTATAATAATAGCCGAAAGAAATCTATTGATGAGGATGCAATACGTGATATTTCGTCATATTTGAAGAAAGTAGATATTTTGGAAGGCGATTTTCAGGCCGCATGTGCTCAAGCTAAGAAAGGAGATTTTGTATTTATTGATAGTCCATATGCTCCTTTGAATCCTACATCTTTTGAATCCTACACAAAAGAAGGGTTTGATATTGAAAGCCACAAGAGATTAGCGGATTTGTATGATGAACTCACTGAAAGAGGATGCTATTGCATGCTTACAAATCATAATACAGAACTGATAAATGAATTGTATGGTAATAAGGGTTATAAGCTTGACGTTGTGAGCGTTAAGCGTTTTATTAACTCAGATTCGTCTAAACGTGTAGGTGAAGAAGTCATTATATGCAATTATTAAGGTAGTGAAAAGATGAAAGAATTAGTAACGAGAACTGTAAATTTCTATTATGAAACTGGAGATGCCGGTATTATATTGGATGATACATTTAAAGTTCTTCGAAAAATAAAACCGGAAAGTATTGATATGATTTTTGCAGATCCACCTTATTTTTTGAGCAACGATGGAATTACATGCAAAGGTGGGGAAATGGTATCAGTGAATAAAGGTGAATGGGATAAAATAAACGATAAAGGGAGAACTACGGTTGCCGATAAACATTCTTTCAACAAAAGATGGATTCGTATGTGCAAAAGAGTACTGAAACCAAATGGGAGCATTTGGATTTCCGGTACTCTTCATAATATATACTCAATTGGTATGGCATTGGAGCAGGAAGGTTTTAAAATAATTAATAATATAACATGGCAGAAGACGAATCCGCCACCAAACTTGGCTTGCAGATGTTTTACTCATTCAACAGAAACCATTTTGTGGGCTAAAAAAGATGATAAAAAAGCTTGCCATTATTTTGACTATCAAGCCATGAAAACAATGAATGGTGGTAAACAGATGAAGGATGTTTGGGTGGGTAGCCTTACAAAGCCTTCAGAAAAGAAAGAAGGAAAACATCCAACACAGAAACCAGAGTATATATTAGATCGTATTGTCCTTGCATCAACAGAAGAAGGTCAAGTAGTATTGGATCCGTTTTGTGGTTCTGGAACAGCGGGTGTTTCGGCGTTACGGTTTGGCAGAAAATTTATTGGAATAGATAATTGCGAGGAGTATTTGCAAATTACGAAAAAAAGATTGGAGAAAGTGATTAATGAAAATAAGAGCATTTGATGAATGGTTAAATAAATTCAGAGCGAGTATTTCAACATATGATTATTATGTTGATTTCGAAAAGGTTCACAAAAATGTGGAAGATATTAAAATCGAACTCAACATCTTAAATTCATTGATAGGCAGCAAGAATATCAAAGAGGAATTTAGTACTATTTTACAGAAATATCCGGAAACCCTAAAAGTTATTCCAATCCTGCTTGCAAAGAGAGAAAGTGAGATATATTGTCAGGATGATAAAGGTGGTGTGCTGTATAAATTCAGTTTTGATGCATCAAAAGGTGAATATAGACCTAGCAGCCATAAATTTAACCCTTATGAACAGTATTGCTATTTTATGGAGCAGACAGGGCTGTTTGACTTGCTAGAGAATCATTTGATTAATAATCTAGTGGATTATGTGACTGGCGTAGAAACCGGCTTGGATTCAAATGGAAGAAAGAACCGTGGTGGACATCTGATGGAAGACTTGGTTGAGCGATATATAAAAGAAGCCGGTTTTGTAAAAGACGAAAATTATTTTAAGGAAATGTACCTTGCGGATATAGAAAGAAAATGGGGAGTTGATTTATCCGCATTGTCTAACCAAGGAAAAGCTGCCAAGAGATTTGACTTTGTAGTAAAAACTGAAAATATGATATATGCAATAGAAACTAATTTCTATGCGAGTGGAGGCTCAAAGCTTAATGAAACCGCTTGTAGCTATAAAATGCTTGCACAGGAAGCACATACTGTAGACGGATTCGAATTTGTTTGGTTTACAGATGGACTTGGTTGGAAAAGTGCAAGAGGTAATCTGAGAGAGACGTTTGATACTATGGAACATATCTACAATATCGAGGATATGGAAAATGGTGTCATTAATAAAAACTTTTTTTAACTATTTGAGGGGCTGGTTATGGTTTTCGTAAATGCTGCTAAACCATCCGTGCATTGAAATAATTAACGCCGCAGATTTTATTCCGCGGCGTATGTTCTTTTTTTATGTCTTTTTCTTTTTGCAAAGGCTATTTTATTTTTGAAGCCACCTTTGGCCTACAGGCCTAGTCTTGGTTCATAAAGCTTTGGGCGAGTAAATCAAGGAAGCATATGCAAAGCAGAATGAATCCTGTACAATAACTCGTGTCTAAAGCAACATTTAAAAGGCTGAATGATTTTTCCATAACAAAGGATTCAAAGCCAAGACCGTTTACAAAGAAGAAGCTGGTGAGCCATCCAAGCGGAACGGACATGGCGTAGAGAAATACTTTTCCAAAAATGAGCTTACGTAGCAGCAGCGCGAAAATCACCATTGCAACTAAAATCACTAACGGAATAACTGTATATTTGTGACTCAAAGGCTCCTTCGGCCTTAGGTCACTTACATGTTTTACATCATCCAAAGGTGTGCCATATAGCAAGAATAAATCTCCAGTGCATCTTTCGTGAATGTATACTGCATCTACAGGAGCTTCAGCTGATGATAAGACCAATGAATTCGTTGTGCTATTAGTAATTCTTGCAATACCTGAAGTCCAAGGAATAAGTTCTAAAACAGTTTTGCCATTAATTGTACTGGTTCTTTGAACATAAAATGTGTTCTTGTCTTCACAATAACCTATAACATTGCTATCTGCGGATTTCTCAATTTTAATCTTACAGTCTTCAACATTTTCGACGCTTTTGTAGACAGGAGCGACAAAGGATGTTCCTGCATATGCTGCCACTGAAAATAGGAGTATAGCGAACAAAACTGCCAGCTGAGTTGCCAGGCGTTTTTTCAGTAAGCGCTCTTTTATTACCTTTAAAGGCATGGTCTGATAGGATATGGCTTCTTCTGTATCAAAGGTGTTTTTCTTAGTTTCTGCTAAATATTCTCTGCAATTTTCACATTTTTTCAAATGGTCTTCAACGATTAGTTCGGATTCTTTGCTAAGAAGGTTTTCTGCATAAAGTGGAAGAGAATCCTTGACTAAAGCACATAAGTTGCTATTTTCTTTATTCATTTCTTTCCTCCATTTTTTCTTGTATTTTTCTTTTGGCTCGGTGATGTACGACACATGCCCAGTTCTCTGTTTTCTTAAAAATCTTGCCTATTTGTCGAAAAGACATTTCGTTGTACGTTCTCAAAAGAAAAACTTCTTTATAGGGAGTCTCCAAGGTTTGAATGATTTCACGAAATTCCCGAGCTGATTCCTTTTGGATTAAGTACTGCTCAGGTGAGTTTTGATAATCGGGTATATCGTCAACCTCATTTTCAGGAAGATCTTTTTTCTTTCTCAATTCTGAGAAGTAGCAGTTCTTAGCTATTTGACAGAGCCAAGTGCTGATTTTGCAGTCACCACGAAAAGTGTCTAGAACTTTTAATGCTTTAAAAAATGTTTCACTGGTTAAATCTTCTGCCAACTGTTCATCGCATGTAATCTTTAACAAATAGAGATACACATCATAAAAGTAAATCTGATAAATTTCTTCAAATGCCTTCTTTGCCACATCATATGATGAATTCTTACAATGATTTTATTAAAATTGTCAAATATTTGCAATGTAAGTTTCTTTTTATTTTTCGTATTCAGTAAAAATTGCTAAATCATATTTATCTGAGGAAAATGTGTTATGGCTGGAACTTTGATCTGGCTAAAGACTGAGCAGAAAAAAGCAGGAATGAAGCTGCAAAGTGAGCAAGAAAAGGATATCCGGAATACGAAGTAGAATTAATAAGTATCCTAAGTAGAAAACGCCATGAACAAAATGGGAACTGAGCCCATTTTGTTCATGGCGTTTTTTGCATTAAATTGTCGCAAATTTGAAGTAATTACAATTTACTTAGATGAAAACTTTGTAACCAGCCAAACACCTATGATTATGAGAATTGATCCCATGAAAGTGATTGGTGTAAGAGGCTCTTTTAAAAAGATAACACCTGAAAATGTTGAACAAATAGTTGTCAGTGTACCATATATTGATAATGTCATTACTGAGAGTTTTCCTGCTGCATAGTTTACAATGTTATGACAAAGCACAGAACAGAATACACTTAAAATAAGTATAGAAAAGATAAATTTTTCATTGAAAAGAGGTTCTATAAATACATTAATATTGCCCTTTTCTTTTATCATTCCTATAGTTACAAATACAATCATAGATACCCCAATCATAAAGTATGTTCGTTCAAAAGAACTGTATTCTTCGGCTAATTTTCTGTTCAACGTTCTGTAAATTGCGGAAGCTATTAATGTCAAGAATAGCAGTAAAATGCCGAATGGTGAGACAATTCCCAACTTGCTTCCCGAAAGAGTGATCATAATTACACCGAGTATCGGTAAAGTGCTAAAAATGAATTGCTTTTGTGTCGGATATTCCTTCAAAAATATTGCAGCGAAAATCATAGCAACAATCGGAACTATAGCTAAAACTACTCCGGAGTAAGTGACATTTGTATATAAAATACTGTAACTCTCAAGGTAGAAGTAAACAGGCTCAAGGATACTGAATGCTACAAGTGTTTTAATTGATTTTCCACGTAAATCGAGTTTATACTTACCTGTGAGAAGCATTATATTTAAAACTAAAAAAGCTGTTGAGAATCTGGCTATAAGAAGTGCATCAGGAGATGCTACACTCAGGGCAATGCGTGTGAATAAGTAACTGAATCCCCATATTGAATGACCTACAATGGCACATGCAACTGCTAAAACTTTTTTATTGGGTGTTTCATTTAAATCGCGAATCATTTTATGGTACTCCTTTTTTATTTCTATTTGAGAAAGCATTGCAAATATTTTTTGCGTAAGGATATTTGCAGACTCCTCTATACAGTTAATGCAATCTATATGCCAAGTAACTGAAGTTACATATGGTATGCTGTAAAGTACCGATTTAATAACGTGTATTAAATCAAAACTGACCCGCAAAGTCTAACTTTTGGGGGTCAGTTCGAAAAGTGAGGTTGTTTATTCTTTCGACATATTATTTATGTAGTCTAATCCTAATTGAGTTATATGAGAGCCACCACGTCCAGACTCTGAGTATATAAGACCCTCTTTTTTTAAATGTAGCATGCATTTTTTCAAAGAACCTTCTCCAATGGTTATATTCAACGCTGTGAGCTTTTTTAGAAGTGCCCCGCGCCCAATACCCGCAAATTGGGAAGAGTTTGCTGCAATCATTTTTAAAACAACAAAGTTTAAATCCTCATCTTCACGCATTGGATCTGAAGTTTCGAAATTCGATATCTTGTGTTTTGCTGCGACGGTTTCAATCGGAGTTGTTATATTTAATGGCAGCTGATTCATTATTTTGTAATACGAAGCAACGTTTTCAAGCTCTCTAACGTTTCCCGGCCAGTCATATCTCATAAGGTCTTCCTTTTCTGATGGAAGGAGATTATCAAACTGTTTGCCCAAGAATACATTCAGTAATGGCATTATATCATCTTTTCGTTTTTTTAGTGGATCGATTGTAAGCGTAATTACGTTTAATCTATAGAATAAGTCGCTTCTGAATTCACCTTCTTCAACTTTCTTTTCGAGGGCAGCATTGGTTGCTGCAATTATTCTGGTATCAATATTTATTATTTTACCGCTACCGACTTTCATTATTTGCTTTTCTTGTAATACCCTAAGGAGACTGGCCTGTATTGCAGGTGAAATATCACCAATTTCATCTAAGAATATCGTACCGTGATGAGCATGTTCAAACAGCCCTAGCTTTCCGTTTTTTTTCGCTCCGGTAAAAGACCCTTCTTCGTATCCAAAAAGCTCACTTTCTAATAGGGTTTCCGGGATTGCAGCACAGTTAACGGCAACAAAAGGATAGTTTTTGCGTGAAGAATAGTTATGTATTGACTGAGCCAGTAATTCTTTTCCTGTACCACTTTCGCCGCGTATAAGAATTGTATAGTCAGAAGATGCGACTTTTTTTGCTGTTTCTATACAGTGTTGCATAGAACGAGAAGTGTGAATTATATCATCAAAAGTGTATTTTGCAAAGAATCCGGTTTGCTTTAAATGCCTGCTTAGATTATTTTCGTCTTTTCTTAAATCCTTTTCATTTTGGAAAATCAAACAATATCCAATCGAATTATTTACAAGTTGAATGTCTATTTTTTCTACCAGGTAATTAGATCCATTATATGCAACGATTTCACCATCGAACTCATTTGCCGCTACCAATTCATCCGGTAAATAGTTGCTTTGAATAAATAAGTCTCCTTGAGAGAGTTTGAAGGTTTTATATGCAATCTCATTTATGTAATATATAGTATCTAATTTGTCGAGTAATATAATGGCACGTGAGGATTGTTCGACTATATTGCTAAACATAAGATCTTTGAGGATATTACCTAAGTAGCTGTTGATGTAATCGGTATTTGTATCTGATTCGTCCTTTACTTTTTTTAAGAGATTGTTGTATATGTGATGACTTTTTATATCCAAAAGTGATATGACTTTATGGAGTGTTTCGAAGCTGACTTCGCGATTATGAAAGTTGTATATTTGTGAAATGTTTTTAGGTATGAGAGACTCTGAGCCTGAACCGGCAATAGCTACGGTAATGTTGTCATATTCACCTGCATCTGCTAATGATTTTTCATATGGGAAAAGGTTAAGATGTCCTATACCCAGCTCGAAAATCATATACATGGCTTGAAGTGTGCTTGTTCTGGAGTCGTTAATAACAAGTACGTTTGTGCCGGCCGGAATCTGCATTATTGGTTTTAAGTATTTTTGCTGGATACTTCTTGAAATTACTACAACTTTAGAAAAACTATCAATATGCCCTACAAGATCATTAAGCATTTCCTCATAGCATACAGCATAGACATCGGCATTGATTTGCTGCCCTGCAGAAATTTCATCTGTATAATAGTTTGTAATCGTAACATAGTCTCCCAATATTTTATAAAAATTATCTGCGATATAATTAATCGCTTCTTGATTATCGCGATCGCGATAGAAAATGGCAAGTTGTTTCATAATCGGATACTCCTACATTAAAAATAAACCTATAGTTATTTTAGTATAGTTAAATGTTTAATGTCAATAGTTTGAATTGTTTGAAGACATGGCACGAAGCTTGCATTATATCGTTGTATAATAAATTGTAAGGAGGGAAAAATGAATAAGATTGCGGTAGTGACTGGTGCGGCCACAGGTATAGGACAGGCTATCGCGCTTGAACTTGCGAAGATTGGCTACACGGTGTATGCAAATGCAAGAAGTGAAGAAAAGCTGAAGAAAACAATGGAACTGGGAAAAGAATATGATGTTAGATCTTTCATATTCGACGTTCAAGATGTAGAAGCAATAAAAAACAGCTTTTCTAAACTAAAAAAGGTTGATTGCTTGGTTAATGCTGCAGGAATAAGCGTTAAAAAAACAGCAATTGAGAGTGTGGAAGAAGCCGATTGGGACATAACGCTTGGTACCAATGTAAAAGGATACTTCTTTGTAACAAAATATGCTCTTCCTAAGATGACTAGAGGTGGATCTATTATAAATATTTCATCCGGTGCGGCAAAAACAGGCGGTGATTTTGTTTCTCTTCCATATTCAACATCAAAGGGAGCAATAAATTCTTTGACTGTTTGTCTTGCAAGGGAGCTTGCTAAATCAGGAATAAGAGTGAATGCTGTATCACCGGGATTTGTTGAAACTGCAATGCTTGAAGTAAATGGGTTGCCTATAGAGTACTATGGTGAAGCTATTCCTATTGGAAGAGTTGGAACACCCGCTGATATAGCAAACATGGTAGTGTTTTTAAGTTCAGAAAAAGCTAATTTTATCACAGGTCAAATTATAGAAGTTAATGGTGGCGACATAATGGGATAAACAGGATGGAAAAACAGGAAACAGGAAAGAAAAATCCTATTTATCCGAAAAGTCCAGAAAAAAGATAGGAGGTTAGAAGAAATGAAGAAAAAAGGTAAAGAGAGCGATACCGCTCCTAATATCACGTTTGGAAAAGCGGTGCTTTGTATAGTAGGACTTATTATTGTACTTTGTCTTGGTTTTGCTGTTATCGGACTTGAGACCAAGGTAACATTCTTAATTGCATCAGTTGTAGTGGCTACATTCCTTGTTGCATACGGATACAAGCTTGAAAAAGTACTAGGGTGGTATGCTGACGGATGCAGAGGCGCTATAGATGTAATTTTAATACTGATGAGCGTAGGCGTTGTAATTGGAACTTGGATTGCTTCAGGTACAATACCAACAATTATTTATTACGGTCTTAAGATGCTTACACCAACAACATTTATGATAGTCGGTTTCTTACTTTGTTGTTTGGTATCCTTCTTTGTAGGAAGTTCATATTCGACGCTTGCAACCTTAGGTGTAGCCTTTATTGGAATCGGAACAGGACTGGGAATGAACCTCGGACTAGTAGCTGGTATGGTTCTTTCCGGTGCAATGTTTGGTGATAAAATGTCACCGTTCTCAGATACAACAAACCTTGCACCTGCGGTTTCAGGAACAACAGTATATAAGCACATAGGTTCTATGATGTACACAGTAGTACCTTCCTTACTGATTTCTTTCATACTGTACATTGTACTTAGCAGAAATGTTGATACAGGAAATGCTGAACTTGGTCTTGTTGAGGACATGATGACAGGAATAGATGCAAACTTTAATGTTACACCTGTTTTATTTATTGTACCTGTATTTGTACTTACATTGGCATTATTGAAAACACCTCCTGTAGTAGCTATGCTCGCAAGTGGACTGCTTGCAATCATAATGGGTGGAATTACACAGGCAGGATATGTTGACTGGCTTACACTTGTTGATTCAACAGGTATTGGTTTCTCAATTGAAACAGGCGTTGCTGATTTAGATAAACTTCTTAACCGTGGCGGTATTGCTGCAATGATGGACGTTGTAGCATGGACATTATTAACTCTTGGTATGGGACATTGCCTAAAAGAAGGTGGCATACTCGATGCATTTCTTGAGAAACTCCTCGTTATTATTAAAAAGCCAAAACATCTTGTTTTATCAACACTTGGATTCTCTCTTGTAACTGCATGTCTGACAGCATCCCAGTACTTAGCAATAATGCTTCCAGGTATGCTTTTAAAAGATCAGTATACAAAATTTAAGCTAGACAAAAAGGTTCTATCCAGAACTCTCGAAGACGGCGGTACAATGTTCTCATTCATAATTCCATGGGATACAGCAGGAATTTACACTGCATCAGTACTCGGAGTTGCAACAGTGACATATGCACCATATGCATTCTTACTTTGGATAAATCCTATTGTTGCAGCGATATATGCATTAATCGGCTTTGCTCAGTTCAAGGCTGAAGATGATGAAGAAGAAACTGTTATTGAGTAATAAAAAAAAGGAGGACATTATGCAGAAATTAGGAAAAGTAAATTTACCAGAGGGTAAAAAAATTGCGGTCAATCTAGGAATTGATTTTGATTCATCATCTGTATGGATGGAATCATTTGGCAAAACATCACCTGTTTATACTTCAAGAGGTGAATTTGGGGCAGAAGTTGGAACACCTAGACTTCTTAAGCTTTTAGACAAGTATGATTTGAAAGCGACATTCTTTATTCCGGGTCATACAATTGATACATATCCGGAAGTATGTAAAGCTATCCTAGAAAGAGGACATGAAATTGCTCATCATGGATATGTTCATGAAGATCCAACAGACTTGCCTTTGGAAGAAGAAGAGAAAATTTTTGTAAAAGGTCTGGAAGCTCTTGACAGAATCGGAGTTAAGCCTATCGGTTATAGAAGCCCAGGATTTGATTTTAGCCCTAATACCGTGAGTCTGCTGGAAAAGTATGGTATTAAGTATGACAGCAGCTTAATGGGTCAGGACTTTTTCCCTTACCGTCCTGCTCCTTGCAAAGTTAATTTCGATAAAGGAAATGAATTCGGAGAACCTGCAAATCTTATAGAAATGCCAACATCATGGTACATGGACGATTTCCCACATTCTGAATTCATTATGACAAGAACCGGAATGAAACCTCAAAGCCAGACATATGAAATCTGGTCAGGAACTTTTGATTATGGTGTTGAAAATACTGAAAACGGAATGCTGAATGTTGCAATGCATCCACAGGTAATTGGCAGAGCTCATAATATTGTTATGCTTGAAAAATTCATAAATCATATACTTGAGAGAGGTGCTTGGGTTGCGCCATTTGCAGAAATATACGAAAGAATAGAATTTTAGCTTATTATTTATACGGAAGAGATTTTAAATCTCTTCCGTATGATTTGGAGGATATTATCATGGATAAACTGTATTATAATGGGAAAATTTATTCTGTTGATGATAGAAACACTGTATATAATGCTGTAGGAATCGATAAAGGTAAAATTGTTTTTCTGGGAAATGAAGATATAGATTTCGATTCCTTCACTGAGAAAATTGATTTGCAGGGCAAGTCTGTTTACCCCGGATTTGTGGACTCACATTTGCATATGCTTAACTACGCATTTGTAAAGCAGTCATATGGAATGCAGAATGAATCTTCTATTGAGCAACTCATAGAAGAAGGTCGTGCAATATCAGAAAAAATGGATTCTGAAAAAAATGAGAACTGGCTATATGGACGTGGCTGGAATGAACAAGGATTTATAGATGAAAAACGTTTTATTACCAGATTTGATTTAGATAAAATTTCGAAAACAAGACCTATTTTATTCATAAGAGTTTGCGGGCACATTGCTGCTGTAAATACAGTAGCTTTAAATATTATTTTATCGCTCGAGGCAACAAAACAATTTGTTGATCAAATCGATGCTGATAATGGCCTTCTGACTGAAGCTTCTGTCAAACTTTGTTACAACGTAATGAAGGAGCCGGATGTAAATCAGATAAAAGAGATGATATTGTTAGCACAGTCTGATTTGAATCATGCCGGAATTACCGGTGTTGAAACGGATAATTTCCTTTCGCTTCCGGGTAGAAACAGTGCAAGAATTATGCAGGCATACAAAGAGCTTGAGGCGGAAGAAAAGCTTACATTACGTATCAGAGAACAGGCATCGTTTACTTCATTTGATGATATGAAAAAATTTATAGATGCAGGTAATCAAACCGGAGATGGAGGCGAATATTACAGTCTTGGACCTATAAAGCTATATGAAGATGGATCTTTGGGTGCAAAAACTGCATTAATGAACACCTTTTATGAAGGTACAACTGATTATGGAGTGGCTGTTCATGACCAAGAAGATACTTACAATTTAGTTGACTATGCCTACAAAAATGACATGCAGATTCTTGTGCACGCCATTGGTGACAGAGCATCTGATATGGTCATGAATGCATATGAAAAAGCAATTGAAAAGTATGGGCAGAAAGACTTGCGACTTGCCATAAATCATCTGCAGTTTATTAGTGGTACCTTAATTGAGCGAATGAAAAAAGCAAATATTTTTGCATATATTCAACCTTTATTTGTTGCAAGTGATAAGAATGTGGTTAGGGGCCTGGTTGGAGAGCAGGCTGAGGAACGTTCTTATGCTTGGAAGACTATGATAGACAATAATATTGTATGTTGCGGTGGCTCAGATTCACCTGTAGAAGACTTTGATGTATTGTCGAATATTCAAATAGCTGTTACAAGAGACTGCTTAAGTGAAAAAACAAACGGTTGGCATCCTGAACAAAAGCTTACGACGGAGGAGGCACTAAGAATGTTTACAATTAACAATGCATATGGTGCTTTTGAAGAAAACCGTCGTGGAAGTATTGAAATCGGTAAAGATGCTGATATGACAATTCTACAAGAAGATTTATTTGAAGCAGATCCACATGAAATAGCTAAAATAAAGGTTATGGAAACTATTGTTGCAGGGAACACTGTTTATAGAGCAGAGTAAAGTAATCTAGGAGGTATGATATGCCTGTGATTAAGTTTGACTTTGTTGCTACGATACTAAATCCATTCGTGCTATTGCTCCTAACGGTAATTTTGGGCTTGTTGGTTGGCAAAATAAAAATAGGGAAATTTCGCCTTGGAAGTTCAGGAACATTATTTGTGGGACTTATAATAGGTTGGCTTGTTTATGGAGTTGCGGAACATATATATGCTGCAAGAGAAGGAAATGACGTTAGCTTGAAAGCTGCCTTAGAGATATTTGAAAGTAATGGCGGTAAACTTATTAACAATTATTTTTTTACGATTGCACTGATATTCTTTGTGGCTTCGGTGGGTCTTCTGGCTTCAAAAGATTTGGGAGTTGTAGTGAAAAAGTATGGAAGCAGGTTTGTTATTCTCGCAATTATTATAACTTTTGTGGGAGCTGCTGCTACATATACGTGCAGTACTCTTTGTAAAAATACAAATTCTTATGCTACCATAGGAGTTTACACAGGTGCATTAACAAGTTCTCCGGGACTTGCTTCGGCACTTGAAACTGCGAATGAACATGCAATTGAGTTGGCTGATGATTACGAAACTTGTTCTGAGAAAGAAAAACAGGCAATCATAAATGTTATAAGGCTTGATGAAAAATACGATTCTTTAACAGTAGAAAATACAAAGAGCCTCACATCAGATATGAAACAAGCGTATGTAAATCAAGCTACGTCACAAGTTGGTATAGGCTCAGCTGTTGGTTATCCATTTGGAGTCATAATTGTTATACTTGCAGTTAATTTTCTCGACGTGATTTTTAAGTTTGATGTTGAAGAGGAAAGACGCAAATATATCGCAGACATGAAAGCTGCACACGAAAAAGCGAAAACAAGAGAAATACCGGTAACATCGTTTAACATAATATCCTTTGCGATAGTTTGTTTAGTTGGCTACATATTAGGTACCATAAAAGTTTATTTAGGTCCCTTAGGATATGTTAGTTTGGAGGCTACAGGTGGTGTTCTTATAAGTGCTTTATTGTTGGGATATATAGGGCGAATAGGACCGATTTCTTTCAGAATGGATTCAAGGGTTCTCATTATAATTAGGGAACTTGCAATAAGCTTTTTCTTGGCGGTAGTAGGTCTCAATTATGGACACGGAGTGATTGAAGCAATAATAGGAACAGGTGTTGTACTTGCGATAATGAGTCTAATAGTAGGTACAATCGCTGTATTAGTTGGATTCTTTGTTGGAAGATACATTCTAAATTTAAATTGGATATTGTTGTCAGGTGCAATTTGTGGAGGAATGACTTCAACTCCGGGGCTTGGGGCTGCAACGGAAGCAGTTGGCAGTGATGACCCTGGTGTAGGATACGGAGCAACCTATCCGTTTGCTCTTCTGGGAATGGTGTTATTTTCGATACTCTTGAATAGAATTCCGATGATTTAATTTGGAGGGATGAGCAGATGAAAGTAATCTTATTTAATGGTAGTCCGAATTCTGAAGGATGTACAAATGCTGCTTTAGAATACATGGAGAAAATGTTTAATGAAAGAGGAATTGAAACCGAAATTTTTCAGATAGGTGGACATGTTATTGGAGGTTGCAGAGGATGCGGTGCTTGCAGCAGTACGGGTAAATGTATCCAAGAGGATTGTTTACCCTTGCAACCATTACACGGAACATGGTGTGGTTGATGAGATGTATAGAAAGTGGCCGAAAAGCAGGAATAGAAGTCGAATACGTAGAAAAAGATGTATGGACTAATTTTGTGGAATAAATGATACCGGTCAAAACATTAAGGGCAGTAAACGAAATGTGGTAAAAAGAAGGAAAGTGTGATACTTGCATTTAGAAATCCAAAACAGTAGGTATTATTCAAGTAATTAGTATAAGCATGTTCTCGCATTTTATATGGGAACATGCATGTTTCGAGGAGGTTATATGAGCAGTTTAGTTGGCGTTTTAGGTGGAATGGGACCTATGGCCTCTCAGCTTTTTTATAAAATGGTCAATGAAAAAACAGATGCAAAGAATGACCAGGAGCATTTGCGAATGCTTATATATAGCGACAGTTCAGTGCCGGACAGAACAAAAGCGATTCTTTCCGGGGACGCTGAAGAAGTAGAAGAAGTATATAATCATATATTTAAAGATTTTGATTTACTGAAAAAAGCAGGTTGTGATATTTTTGTGATTACATGCAATACGGCTCATTATTTTGCTGAAAAGATAGAAAGAGAAACCCAATTACCATTTATTAATATGATTGAAGAGACTTGCAAATGTTTATCAAGGGAAAATGAAGGTGAAAAAGTAGCTATTTTAGCAACAACAGGAACCAGAAAAACAGAGCTCTATCAAGAACATATGTTAGATAAAGGTATTATTCCATATATTCCATCGAGTAAAGTGCAAGAAATGGTGATGTATGAAATATATGACAGAGTTAAAGCCGGTAAAAAGTATGACGCAGAAGTATGGTGTGAAATTGAGAAGGAAATAAAAAAAGAAGGCTGTAAGCGGGCTATTATGGCCTGTACGGAACTTTCTGTAATAAAACAGGATGAACATTTGGATAACTTTTATGTTGATCCAATGGAAGTACTGGCAGAAAAAGTGATAGAATCAAGTGGGAAAAAATTAAAATAGTATTTTTATTAACTGTGACTTGCAGTAAAAAAATTTGATAGGATGGTTAGTTTATGTTTACAAAGGTATTTGAAAGAGGTAAAGAGGGACTGGGTGCATTTGAAAAAAGTGCCGGAATGATGAAAATAGCTAAAAATAACGTTAATGACAATACATTTTTGAATGCCGGTAGAGGGAATCCAAACTGGATAAATACTACCGGAAGGTTAGCGTTTTGCAGATTTATGGAATTTGGAATTGAGGAATCCAGAAGAAGTATAGACATGGGCAGTTTGGCAGGGTATACTCAAGAGAAAAAGATTTACAAGAGATTCCTTGAATTTCTGGATAAAACAAATTATGTTGATGCATTTATTATTGAAGCTATAGATTATGTAAGCAAAGAACTATTAATTGACAGTGATGTGCTTGTGAAAGAATTTGTTGATGCGATATTAGGAAATAACTACCCCGTGCCAAGTGTAGTATTAGTTAATATAGAAAAGATACTATCAGTTTTCTTAGAAAGCACATTGTTTAGAAATACAAATTTATATAAATCTACGAATATATTCCCTACAGAGGGCGGTACAGCTGCTATAGTTTATATTTTTGATTCATTGAAACATAATGGGTTGTTAAATGAGAGTGATAAAATAGCTATAAACAGTCCTATTTTCACACCGTATATACAAATTCCTAAGTTAACAAACTTTGATTTTGTTCCAATAAATGTTTCTTCGAGCGAAGAAAATAGGTGGCAGATAACCAAAGAAGACATTGACAAGTTGAAGGATAAATCAATAAAGGCCTTTTTCTTAGTAAACCCTTCTAACCCGGGTTCACATGCATTAGACGACGAAACATTGGAACACATCGGAAAGCTAATATCAGAAAGACCTGATTTGATGATAATTACAGATGATGTTTATGGAACATTTGTGAATAACTTTAGATCTGTTTATTCAATAGCTCCACATAATACAATCTTGGTATATTCTTTCTCAAAGTTGTACGGTGCTACAGGCTGGAGAACCGGATTGATTGCAGTGAATGAAAAGAATGTATTTGATGAACTAATAAAAGAATTGCCGGATGATAAGAAGGCAATTCTGGATTATGATTACTCCATAGTTAGTACAAATCCAAGAGAACTTTCTTTTATAGAAAGAATGTGTGCTGACAGCAGATCTATCGGTTTATATCATACCAGTGGTCTTTCTACACCGCAGCAAGCTATGATGGGTTTATTCGCCTTAACACATTTGGTAAATAAGGAAAAAGACGAATATATCGAATCGGCGAAAGCTGTAATTGCTTGCAGATATAGTAAACTGTTCCATGCTCTTGGCATTGAAGAAGATGATAGTGTGACAAACTCAAAGTATTATTCACTAATAAACATCTATAACATAGCAGAGAAGAAATATGATAAAGGCTTCTCAGAATATCTAAAAGAACACTTTGATGGTGAAAAATTCATGTACAAACTGGCACAAGAGGAAGGCGTGGTTCTTATGATGGGAGAAGGTTTCGGTGCCATGCCCGGAACATTGAGAGTTTCACAGGCTAATTTAGATGATGATCAGTATGAATTGGTTGGATATAGGATTTTGAAAATTCTAGATGATTACCATAAAAAGTACTTGAAATTGAAGAAGGCTTAAAAGAAAACAGTTATATATACTGTAATGGGAAACTAAGCTAAAATAAAATATATTACCAAGGAGGTGCATCAATGGGAATTCCTAAACAAGCAAATCTTGAATTATTTTCTAAATATCCGGCAGGTCCCAAAAACCTAATCACCGATGTGCAGGGTGTAACAGTAGGCCAGACTACTAAACAATCTGAAAATATCAACACTGGTGTAACTGTTGTCCGTCCACATGGCGGGAATATGTTTCAGGATAAAGTTATGGCAGGTTGTTCAATAATAAACGGTTTTGGTAAAAGCATAGGTCTTGTTCAGTTGCAAGAACTTGGAACAATTGAAACCCCGATTGTTTTGACAAATACTATGAGTATAGGTACTGCTTTTACAGCTTTGAACAAATACATGCTATCAGAAAATCCAGATATCGGTGTTTCAACGTCTACGGCAAACTGTATAGTTACTGAATGTAATGACGGCAGGTTGAATGATATTCGTGGTATGCACATAACTGAACAGGATGTTATGGATGCACTTTCATCCACAGAAGATAAATTTGAAGAAGGTGCGGTTGGTGCTGGAACCGGTATGTGTTGCTTAGGTCTTAAAGGTGGAATAGGATCCGCATCCAGAGTTTTGGAAATTGACGGACAAGAATACACTGTAGGCGCATTGGTAAACAGCAATTTCGGTGGTGCCGGCAACTTGGTTATTGGCGGAAAGCATTATAATACAGGGAAATATCCAGATGGTATTCCTGAGAAAGATGAAGGTTCAATTATAATTGTTATTGCAACTGATATACCAATGTCTGAGCGTCAATTAAATCGTATTGCACACAGAGCTATGATTTCTTTAGGTAAAACCGGATCTGTCAGTGGAAACGGCAGTGGAGATATTGCTATAGCCTTTACAACTGCAAACCGTCTTCCACAGTATTCAGAACAAGAATTACTTCCGATAAAGATGTTTTTTGATGACAAAATTGACAAAGTATTTACGGCCACTATTGAAGCCGTTGAAGAAGCAATCATCAGCTCACTTTGGCATGCAAAAACTACCAGAGGTGTTCGTAACAGCATATATGTCGGTCTTCAGGATTTCTTGAAGGCTGAAGACTCCCTATAAATTCTCTGGGGGATTGATGGGTGGTCATTTAGAGGCCACCCACGTCCACAATAATTCAGAGAGTTTTTTTATCTCTACAAAACATAATGTATTCTCTTTTTTTTTCAGAACGATCTTCTTAAGCATGAACAGCTTCCAGATATCCACATGCAATGAAAGCAAGGAACCGCCATAGCAGCCTTTAACATCATTGAGGGTAAAGTTCCTCATGATTTCACGCTCTAAAAGCCAGCTTTGTCTTTTTTTATTTATGCATATTATGGTAATATTAGAGTAGATGAAGGCGTAACCTGCAGAGGCCGGTTCGGGTATAAAAATCCTATGCAAAGTGAGGTGCCGTTGAAATTAAAATCTTCCTGCACGAATAAGAAACTTTAGGAGAACTGCGCCAGTGAAAGAGGTTTTTGTGTTGCAACTAAAAAGAGTATTCTGTATAATTAGTGTGTAGAATTTGTGATTATTTAGTATTGATGCTTCATAAGGATGTTTTTAATGGGGTAAACTAATAATAATCAGTTGTAAAACATAGGAGGAGAAAAATGTTTTGTAGAAATTGTGGATCAGAGATTGATGACAGGGCAGTAGTTTGTCCAAAGTGCGGTGTTGCTCAGCAGCCTGTTCAGAATGCGGTAGAAGACAATGGTGGCTTCGGATGGGGATTACTGGGATTTTGTATTCCGATAGTGGGACTGGTTCTGTTCCTAGTATGGAAAGATACTAAACCTAGGACATCCAAGGCAGCAGGAAAAGGTGCCCTGATTTCAGTAATTGTAGGTGTGGTTTCTTATATTCTTCTTATTATTCTGGGAATGGGCATCGGTGTAGCAGGAGGAATGTATTATTAAATTTTTACACAGAATTGAAACCCAAAGCTACAAGTGGTTGCCTATAATTATGGGATGTCATTGCATGTCGGAGAGGTCTTTTTTCGTCAAAGGCAAGCAGATGCCGGTTTGTGCTCGTTGCGAAGGAATTTTGATAGGAGCAATTTTTGCTATACTTGCAAAATTTACAATCAAAATCAATATGTTTGTTTTGATTATCCTGATGTGTCCTCTCGTGATAGATGGTTTGATTCAAAAGCTCACAAAATACGAAAGCAATAATTACAGGAGACTTGTTACAGGCGTTCTGTTTGGTTTTTCTGCAGTCTACCTGTTGATTTCATCTTTTGTTTACGCGTTTATGTGGGGATATTATAAAGGAAAATCTATAGTGTGAATTATGCAAGCGGGCTGCAATGCCCGTTCTTTTGTATTATGATTGGAGGTTAATTAATGTATTGTAAATCATGTGGTGAAAAGCTAAATGATAATCAGGCGGTGTGCCTGAAATGCGGTGTCAAAGTCGGTTCCGGAAGCTCATATTGCGGCAACTGTGGTCAGCCTGTACAGCCAAATGCTGACTATTGTTTAAACTGTGGATGTGCAGTAAAAGAAGAAAAAACGTATGCGGGTTATGACAAAATTTTGATGGCTCTTTTAGCCTTTTTCCTTGGTGGTTTTGGCGTTCACAATTTTTTGATGGGAGAAGTGAAAAAAGGAGTAATAAAGATTATAACTACATTTTGTTTTGGAATCGGATACATTCTTGCGCTGATTGATTGCGTAAGAATTCTAACAGAGACATATGAAATCGATCCGGAAAAACTCTTCTAAGAAAATGCAGGGATTGTTCTTGCTCGCATTGGTTTATCTTTTGTTCTATTGCATTACATCTATGGCAGGGATAAACTGCATATGGCGGTACATTTTTGGCATACCATGTCCCGGCTGCGGATTTACAAGATCCGTAATTGCAATGATTTCGCTGGATTTTCGGGAGGCATGGAAATACCACCCAATGTTTTGGAGTTCCATTTACCTGGGATTATTTTTTCTGAAAGATGGAACGGTATTTAAGAATAAGAGGATAAATACCGGATGCATGTTTTTATTTATTGCAGGAATTATAGGGACATGGATTGTAAGAATTGTTACAGGGTCCTTTTTCTAAATATCTTTATTAGGAGGAAACAAAGTGTTATATGTAATAAGACATGGAAAAACAGACTGGAATCGCGCGCGAAAAATGCAAGGCAAAACTGATATTCCTTTGAATGAAGAGGGCAGGGCCATGGCTGAGGATGCACGGGAGCGGTATAAGAATATTCACTTCGACGTGTGTTACTGTTCACCGCTTTCAAGAGCAAAGGAAACGGCTGAAATTCTGCTTAAAGGCAGAGATGTTCCGATAATTTTTGATAGCAGACTGGAAGAAATGAGTTTTGGTGAATCCGAGGGCAAAAACGCAGATGCAAGCAGCGAAGATAACCCGATTTATAATTTTTTCAAACATCCAGAGCGCTATGAAATGAATCTTCCGGAAGGTGCTGAAAGCTTTGGCGATTTGTTTGCCAGAACGGGTGAATTTCTTAGAGAAGTTGCATTACCGCAGGTTGAAGCAGGCAAGGATGTTCTAATCGTTGGACATGGCGCTATGAATTCAAGTATTGTGTGTCAGCTGTGGAACCTGCCTCTTGAAAAATTTTGGAGTGCAGGCATCGAAAACTGCGTGCTGAAACGCCTGATTCCGGCTGAGTAAGTTGCAAGTAATGAAACTAAATGAGAGTGAGGATAACATGAAGCGATGCAGTTGGTGTAACGAAAAAAATCCAATATATGTGGAATATCATGATAACGAATGGGGAAAACTGCGGACAGATGATGCTTATCTCTTTGAAATGCTGCTTTTGGAATCTTTTCAGGCAGGATTGTCCTGGGAGTGCGTTTTGAACAAACGAGAAAATTTCCGTAAAGCATATGATAACTTCAATTTGGAAAAAGTATGTGATTATGATGATGCAAAAAAGGCTGAGCTTCGCAGAAATTCCGGGTTGATCCGAAACAAGTTGAAAATCGACGCAAGTGTTGGGAATGCACGAGTGTTCAGGGATATTGTAAAAGAATATAATGGGTTTTACGAA
Organism: uncultured Clostridia bacterium; assembly: GCA_938034165.1. Lineage (GTDB taxonomy): Bacteria > Bacillota > Clostridia > Peptostreptococcales > Anaerovoracaceae > CALHKP01. The sequence goes on from CALHKP010000006.1 coordinate 94,047, forward strand.
TATCTTAAAAGTTTTACGGGTCCTGATGTTATTTTTGAATATGACAAAACCACTAGCGAGATTTCTGACAGGATTTCGGCAGATCTGAAGAGAAGAGGCATGAAGTTTGTGGGAAGTACCATAATATATTCATTTCTACAGGCAGTGGGAATTATATATTCTCATGAGAAAGAATGCGAGCTGTGATATCTCATATATCATGTATACTTGTAGCGGGGGTTTACAACATGTAGGTATATCTGATACAATATGTATGTAATTTAATACAAGACTTGTGTTTGGCGAACAGCCAATTAAAAGGGAAACAGGTGAAAATCCTGTACGGTCCCGCCACTGTAAGGAACGAGTACATTTCATTGTGTCACTGGCAGATAGCCGGGAAGGCGAGATGTATGATGATGTCCGAGTCAGGAGACCTGCACGAGACTGGAGTTTAATGCACGCTACGGGTAATTAGGGTGAGGTATATCAAGTAATTGATAGTTGCTATTTTAGTTATAGTATTATAGTTGCCGGATGCAGTGATGCACCCGGTTTTTTAATTATGAGGAGGTTTTAAAATGAAAAACATATTTAAGAAGTACTATGAATACGTATTAGAAAATCATGATGTTGCAGTAAAACAGTATGCTGCGGCTGCAGAGAAGACTTTTAGCGGTAAGATGAACTCAGGCATTGAAAAGAAAAAAGATGTTCCTTTTAAAGTAACAAGAAAAGATGCGTAAGAGGTAAGCACAAAAGAAAATGAAAGAAGAATCACACCCAAATACCAGCAAACAAAAATGACGATTTCGGAAAATAAGTTAACCGGAACCGTCATTTTTTATTAGCAACTCAAGTAGCATGCGCTTTCAGTTATACGAAGAGCGCGCGTCTTCAGCTGGTTTGCTTTCTTCTATTTCATTATTTTGCGGAAGAGAGCGATGAAGTCATCGATATCGGCAGGTTTTGGATTTCCAGGTGCGCAGGCATCTACTTTTGCGCTTTCTGCAAGCATTGGAAGATCTTCTTCTCTGAGAGCTTCCAGAACTGATGGAATACCTACATCTTCTGAAAGTTTGCGAACTGCATCGATAGCAGCTTTTCTGTATTCTTCTACTGACATATCGTCAACACCTTCAACTCCCATTACACGAGCGATTTCACGATATTTTTCGCCTGTAGCATCCTGGTTGTATTCCATTACAATTGGAAGCATCATTGCACATGCAACTCCGTGAGGTGTGTCGTAAACAGCACCGAGAGTGTGAGCCATTGAGTGAGCAATTCCAAGACCTACGTTTGAGAATCCCATACCTGCGATGTACTGACCGAGAGCCATACCTTCGCGTCCTTCTTTAGTGTTTTCTACAGCACCTCTGAGGGATTTGGATATGATTTCGATTGCTTTCAGGTGGAACATATCAGTCATTTCCCATGCAGCAAGTGTAGTATATCCTTCGATTGCATGTGTCAGAGCGTCCATACCTGTAGAAGCAGTCAGTCCTTTTGGCATTGATGTCATCATTTCAGGGTCTACAATTGCTACGATAGGAATGTCATGTGGGTCAACGCATACGAATTTGCGCTTCTTTTCAACGTCAGTGATTACATAGTTGATTGTAACTTCTGCAGCTGTTCCTGCAGTTGTAGGAATTGCAATGATAGGAACACATGGATTCTTTGTTGGAGCTACTCCTTCCAGGCTTCTTACGTCAGCAAATTCAGGGTTTCTTGCAATAATACCGATAGCTTTTGAAGTGTCCATAGGTGAACCGCCGCCTAATGCGATGATATAGTCAGCACCTGATTTCTTGAATGCTTCAACTCCGTCTTTTACGTTTTCTATAGTTGGATTAGCCTTGATGTTTGTGAAGATTTCATATTCAAGACCGTTGTCTTCTAATACAGCCTTAACCTTGTCGCCTGCGTCTGATGCAGCTACATGAGGTCCTGCGCAAATAAATGCTTTTTTAAATCCGTTTGCTTTTACTTCTGTTGCGATTTCTGCTACTGCACCTGCACCATGATATGATGTCTGGTTCAGCATAATTCTGTTTACCATGTCTCAATCCTCCTAATAAATAATAAATACGATTATTCTTACAATTTCATTCTAAAGCATGCATATATACAAGTCAACTAAATAAATGCACAAAACATCAAAAAAGTACATGTTCTGTCAAAGTTGGGTTTCGGGGCTTGTGTTGCGGGAGACTTATTCTGTGCAGATGCTGTCTAAATGTGTGGGAGAACTGCGGCGCAGCAAAAAAACAGGTTGACAAGCAGATGGATTTTTTGATAAAATATTTTTTACGATTTGACTGTCAAAGTTTGGACAGGGTTAATTGGACGCAGCGAAAAGCGGGGAATTTAGGCTAATTCTCGGCTTTTTTTTTTCGTTTATATACAGAAAAAGGGGGAAGGTAATTTGAATTTTTATCAGGAACTGCAGCTGAATCAGGCTGGATCCAAGAATCTTATCAGAAACAGTAAATCTCCTAAGGAGAAAATCTATCATACAATTGTATTTCTCATAAAAATCGCAGTGACGGTAGGGTTTTGCTTTTTCTTTGTTACATTTTTTTCTATGATATTCGGAAACGAAAACAGTGTTGCCGGCGTGGCTATTTTGCTCTCATTACTTGCATTTCGACAAGTAAATCTGGGATATGATGTGGGTCAGAGCAGCTTTGTTATGGCAGGAATGTTTGTCATACTGATTTTCGGACCTCATCTTGCGAATATGTTCGGACCTCAGATTGGGTTTTTGATCAATTTTTCCTGCATGATGCTTATGACGATTTTTGGCTGCTACGAAATACGTTTTTTCAACCATGCGACGCTGCTGCTTTCATATATTCTGCTGTACGGAAATGATGTTACAGGGGAACTTTATACAAGAAGAATGGCAGGGCTTGCAATCGGCGGAATTTGGATTGTCCTTTGTCTTTACAGAAATCACAAGCATATTGAGCACAAGGACAGCCTCCGGGATGTAATGGATGCTGTAAGCATAAATGCGTCGAGAACTAGATGGCACATAAAAGTTTCTCTGGGAATCAGTCAGGCTATGCTTATAGGTGAGCTTATTGGAATTCCAAGGGTTATGTGGATTGGAATCGCAACAATGTCAGTAATTCATCCAAGTAATGAGCTCAGAAAGAAAAACCACATGTTTTATAGATTTGCCGGAAATGTTTTCGGATGCGTCTTGTTCCTTGGCCTTCTTGCAGTTTTGCCAAAATCAATGTATGGCTTGATTGGCGTGATTGGCGGTGTCGGTGTTGGATTCTGCGCAAGCTACAAATGGCAGACAGTGTTTAATTCTTTTGGAGCCTTGGGTCTTGCTATGGCAATTTTTGGACTGAAGACAGCCATAATCCTGAGAGTGCTCAACAATGCAATAGCTGTAGCTTTTGTTTTTGTATATGTTCCGCTGTTTGACAAAATACTTGAGTTGGCGACACAGACAAAAGTATCAAAGGAACTGCTCTCATAGAATTTTGGGGGAGAAAACTATAAAGTATATAAAAAAAGAGCCGAAAGCTTTGATGTACGTCCGGAAAGACCGGATACTGTCAGCTGCTTCAGCTCTTTTTGTTTTTTTGAATTTAGTTGTCGCCGGTGTTGCTTGAGAAAACGTCTGCAACTTCGTTGATTATGATATAGGCCGCAGGGTCAATTCTGTGAACCATGTCTCTCATTCTGATAACCTGGTATCTGTTCAAAACGAAGTAAATCATTGCCTTGTCACGGTTTGAGTAGCTGCCTCTTGCCTCCAGGCGCGTCATACCGCTTCCAAATGCTTCTCTCAGAGTTTCACAGATTTCCTGAGGATATTCTGTTACGATAATTGCGCACTTTGCTCTGTCGATACCTTCTACAATAAAGTCGATGGTTTTCAGCGCAGCAAAGTAAGTAACAATCGAATACAGTGGAAGAATCCAGCTGTTCAAAACTATTCCGCATATGATATACAGAATAAGGTTGTAAATCATAACGAAGGTTCCTACAGTGATTCCCAGGCCCTTTGCGAAAATAACGGCCATAACTTCGATACCGTCCATTGCACCGCCATAGCGAATTGCAAGGCCGCTTCCGATACCGGAAAGTACACCGCCAAACAGAGCGCAAAGCAGAAGATCTGTTCCCGCAAGAGGTGAAGCGATGCTTACGTCAATTGGAAGAACGTCTGTTATAAGCCATGCACAAAGTGAATAAATTGTAACTGTGTAAATTGCGTAAATGGTAAAAAGTTTGCCTTGTTTTTTTAGACCTATAAGAAACAACGGAATGTTTAATATCAATAGAAAAAGTGATAATGACAAGTATGAAGGCGTTATCTGTTCAAGCAACATAGATGTTCCTGAGATACCGCTGTCATACAGTTTGACCGGAGTCATGAAAATGGTAATGCCAAAAGCATTTATCATTCCGGCAACGGTAAGCATTAAAAAGTTGCTAATGCTTGGTTTTTGGATATGTTTCATACCTCGTTAGCCTCCTTTTGATTGATAATTATTTCACTATCTATTATATAATAAAAACATGGTGAAGTCGACTAAAAAACGCGCATTTTCGCCTGATATATTGAGAAACTTCACAAAGTACCCAAAAACAACACGAGAGAACCTGCAAAATATGTTATACTAAATTATATGTCTGCAGCGGCTTTGATGACGCCTTAAACAAAGAAAGGCCGCATGGGATATTGGCCGCGGCGGCTTTGGTCAGAAAGGGGAAGATAAATGTCACAAGTTACCAAGAGAGCCCTTGCTCAATCTCTTAAGAATCTGCTTCTTAAGAAGCCTCTTAACAAAATAACTATCAACGATATTGCAGAGGATTGCGGAATAAACCGCATGACTTTTTATTACCATTTTCAGGATATATATGATTTGATAGAGTGGACCTGCCTTGAGGATGCCAAGAGAGCACTGGAAAACAAGAAGACTCATGATACATGGCAGCAGGGATTCCTTCAGATTTTGTACGCGGTTCGCGAAAACAAACCTTTTATCGTCAATGTATATAATTGCGTGGACAAGGCACAGGTTGAACAGTATCTTAATCCTCTTACGGATGATCTGATTCTTGGAGTTATCGAGGAAGAATCAGCGGATAAAAATGTGCGCGATGAGGACAAGCAGTTCATTGCACAGGTCTATTCCTATTGTTTTGTTGGCATTATGCTGGACTGGATAAAGGCCGACATGAAGGAAGAACCGGAGAAACTGGTGGAAAAGCTGGCCCTTGTTCTGGATGGAAATGTAGAATCGGCTCTTGAACACTTCAATTTATCAAAACCGCAAAAATGATAAAAAAAATTACAATCAAGGCATCATGATAAAAATATTATCAAGGTGCTTTTTTTGTTTATTGATGAAATTTCCCGCGAGGATATAATAAAAGCATAAAGATTGATGTGACCCCGAAAGCCGAAAGAATAAGGCTTCGGCCGCCGGGATCCGAATACATTTCAAAAGGGGGATTTTTTATGTATTACTCATCAGGAACTTATGAATTATTTGCTCATCCGGAAAAACCAAAGGATGTGGACAAAAAATCTGCGTACATCATCGGTACAGGTCTTGCAGGCCTTGCTGCTGCATTTTATCTTGTTCGTGACGGACAGATGAAAGGTGAACATATTCATCTGCTGGAAAAACTTGAACTTGCAGGGGGAAGCTGCGATGGAAAGAAGGATATAACAAAGGGCTTTTTTATGCGTGGCGGCAGAGAAATGGACAATCATTTTGAGGTTATGTGGGATGTGTTCCGTGATGTTCCATCAATAGAAACACCAGGTGTGTCAGTGCTGGACGAATATTACTGGCTGAACAAACATGACCCTAACTATTCACTTTGTCGTGCTTCGGTTAACAGAGGTCAGGATGCTCATACAGATAAGCAATTCAAGCTGGACAAAGAATCAGCAAAGGCACTTTCTGAACTTTTCATAACACCGGAAAAAGATCTTGAAGGAAAGAAAATTTCAGATGTTTTGCCTGATTCATTCTGGTCAACAAACTTCTGGCTTTACTGGCAGACAATGTTCGCTTTCCAGCGCTGGTCAAGTGCTCTTGAAATGAAGCGCTACCTCTGCCGTTATGTTCATCATATTGACGGTCTGCCCGATTTCAGCGCGCTGCGCTTCACCAAATACAACCAGTATGAGAGTATGATTCTGCCGCTCGTCAAATATCTTGAATCGCACGGCGTTCGCATCGAGTACGGTATGGATGTAAGGAATGTTATCATCGAAACCGAGGGCGGCAAAAAGGTTGCCAAGCAGATCGTTTATGTCAAGGACGGCGAGGAGCAGACTATCGACCTGATTGAGGACGATCTTGTGTTTATCACCAACGGTTGCTGCACAGACACCTCCTGCTACGGCGATCAGACCCATACGCCCGACCTGTCCGGTATTAAAAACGGTGCGGGCGAATCGTGGGATATGTGGAAGGCCATCGCCGCTCAGGCGGAGCACGGCGAATACGGCAATCCCGATAACTTCTGTTCGGATGTTGACGCCACTAACTGGATGAGTGCCACCGTTGCGACCTCCGACGAAGAGGTAATAAAGCACATTATGAATATCTGCAAGCGCGACCCGCGTTCGGGTAAGGTAACCACCGGCGGTATCGTCACCGTTAAGGACAGCACCGACAACTGGTATCTTTCCTGGACCATCAACCGTCAGCCGCAGTTCAAATCTCAAGACAAGAATATGGTGCTTGTATGGTTATATTCGCTTAATACCGACAAGGAAGGCAATTATGTGAAAAAGGCTATGCGTGACTGCACCGGTGAAGAGGTCTGCCGCGAATGGCTGTATCACATCGGTGTGCCGACCGACAGAATTGATGATTTGGCACACAATGCCTGTAACACCACAACCTGCTTCATGCCGTATATCAACGCCTTCTTCCAGCCGCGGAAGGAAACCGACCGTCCGAAGGTGGTACCGGACGGCGCCGTAAATTTTGCTTTCATCGGTCAGTTTGCCGAGACTCCGCGCGACACCATATTCACCACGGAATATTCCATGCGCACCGGTATGGAATCGGTCTACACCCTGCTCGACATTGACCGCGGCGTACCGGAGGTTTGGGGCAGCAAGTACGATGTGCGTGAGATTTTACGCGCCTGCTACTATGCGATAGACAAAAAGCCCTTAAGCGAGGCTCCCCTCTCCTTTGCCGAAAAGGAAATACTGAAAATTGCCGTTAAAAAGGTCAAGGGTACAGATATCGAGATCCTGCTGAAAGAAAGCGGGCTCATCGAATAAAAACAAAATCAATGGGCGGCTGCCGATGCGCAAAAAGCGTCGGCAGCCGCTTTTTGTGTTATGAAAAGAACGCTTCATTCAGCATTACCGCACCGGCGTGATATTTCAAGAGAAATTAGCAAAAACCCACAGGGTTTCAGATCTCTTTGACGTTTTGCCGTTCTCGATCTATTGCCTATGCTACCAGCCACACAAACCGTTCCCGATTGTTACTGCCGTATGTACGGTGCTTTTGCTGATGTGAAACGCTTTCGCCGCACTGCGTACAGTGGCATTATTCTCTATCATATACAACCCCAGCGAAACCGCCCTTTCCTCAGGCAACCCTTTCAATCCAATCCCTCCCTGCGGATACGGCTCCCGCAGCGCGGGAACCCGTCTTGTCACATCATATGCAAAGAATCGACGCAAATATGCAGACACAAAGGCGATTTCCAAAAAGGACGGCGCTTTTGCCTCGCTGCAGGGGTTCGGATTCTCTTTTGAATGCTGGTTTTTCTATCGTACTACTTTTCCGCTATGATGGAAAGGCAGAAAAGACAAAAAAGGAGGGTACGATGAGCAGTATGCCGACCTTTCCCGGCGGTTGGATGAAGCGGTTCAGCGGAAGGTAAAGTTTGCCGAGGCAATGTCCGAGGACAATAAGTGGCTCACGCTGATGAAATCCGTCAGCGGTGCAACGATGCTCTCTCAGGAGTTGGTTGACGAGTCCGTAGAGCTTGTGAAAGTCCATGAGGACGGCTCAATCGAGCTGG
>CALHKP010000007.1 GCA_938034165.1 uncultured Clostridia bacterium
CCTAAAGGATGAGCCAATGGCTTATTTAATTTACACACATTATATCAACATAACCCGAAACTCAGTTAAAGCTTATTATTGGTTGACGGCAATCGACTGAGAATGTTCAAAAAGCGTTGATTCCGATGTTTTTTACCAACGCTGTCCTATAAGCCGCTTTTTAATTCCAGTTATACGCCGCGTTCTCCGAACCCGAAACTTGAATTCTGCAGGAACACCGGCGTTTACTTGTAGCTAACAGCCCTCAGGCTAAATTGTCTTTACCTGAGTATCTGTTATATATTTGTTCTTTATTTCTCCGAGTTTTTCCATGTGAGGCTGCGTCATATGAACCTGCTGAGCCTCCTGAGTTTCCCACTCCTCCAGCAACAAAAGTTTGGAGCTATCCTCTGCAGGATAAAAGTATTCGTATCTCACATTTCCTGCTTCTTTTCTGATTTCTTCAAGAAGTCCTGCTTCAGAAACTTCTTTTACAAAAGACCTGATATCAGCCTCTGTATCAGCCTTGTACGTTACTTGGATATAAAACATAAAATTACCTTCCCTTGGTTTTGATTGATACATATATTATATGCCTGCATGTCAATCTGATCTACAACAGTAGAAATTTCAAAGGTTCTTCAAAGAAAACTCTTAAAAAACAAATACAGTCTAATCTACAACAGTAGAAATTTCAAAGGTTCTTCAAAGACCGTCACTAATCAACCCACGCAACGGATCTACAACAGTAGAAATTTCAAAGGTTCTTCAAAGACCACTCCCAGCGAATCAGGCATTTCATCTACAACAGTAGAAATTTCAAAGGTTCTTCAAAGCATTTTTCGGGTGGTTCATAGACACTATATCTACAACAGTAGAAATTTCAAAGGTTCTTCAAAGGATAAAAAAACCATATTGTCAATAGAAATCTACAACAGTAGAAATTTCAAAGGTTCTTCAAAGTCTAATTGCTCCAAACTTCTCATTGTATCTACAACAGTAGAAATTTCAAAGGTTCTTCAAAGTAAAAAATTCGTGTGCATTAGAATTAAATCTACAACAGTAGAAATTTCAAAGGTTCTTCAAAGCCAACTGTAAGTCTTTCCGCCTCATAGATCTACAACAGTAGAAATTTCAAAGGTTCTTCAAAGGCTTAAATGTGTTCGATGTACATATTATCGCCTTTGAATCCGCCTCTTTTTATAATTAAAAACAATTTATCTTTCATATCTTTACTTTAAAGAACCTCTTTACACTATATTTTAACATTAACACTGAGGTTTGCAACTACTTTACAATTATCACTTCATCGTTATCGTTAGATGCATACCCGTATCTTGTAGTGTGGCACGAACTTGACATCCTGAATATCATTATACTGTCAGCCTGGGTAAAGGCTCTTTCATATCTGTTCTTGATTTCTGCTTCAATCACATCAAGCAATCTCTCAGCAACATCAATTTCAAAAACCGAATACTGAAGTCTATGGCCAAATTTGCTCAAGAACTTTGCAAATTTTGTCCTCAACTTATTATCTGATATATCATAACTAACAATAATCATCTTACGACCTCATATCTCAAACCACGGAAATTCTTCAACAGGTTTCTGTCTTGCAAATGCTCGATAGTAACCCTGAATATATTTAAATATTTCTTCTTTGTTCTCAGTTATAGCCTTCATAAACAAAGCCACATACTTCGGCGATTTGTCATATCCAAGCACATGCCTTTGACCCATCTTCTTAAAGTCGCCTTCTTTTATCTGTCCGAGATTTATCCCCTTTACAGTAGCTTTGTCTATTATTACTCTGAATGGTTCCACAAGGTCGCATACCAGTGATTTTCTTCTGTAAAAGCATCTGTGCAAAACCCCGTAGTATGTATCAAAGCCAAAAGAAAGCAGAATTGCATCAACAAAGTTAAACAATAAGTTGTACCCGATATCCAAAGTCGCATTGATATAGTCGCATTTGATCCGGGGCTTTCGTCCTGCCCATTCCACGTCTCGAAAAACCCGATCAAAGTATGAACGCGCTGCTGCACCCTCATATCCCATAATCTCATTTACAGTCGTTGCTGACTGAAGGTCGTTAATATAGGTTTTCAGATGTTGAATCGCCTCTATATCATAGGAAGATTTCACCCTAATTTGCTTAAGCACCGATAATTGTGTAGTCATCTTATTGCCTATTATATATTTTCCAAGTTCAAGACCTTCATATTCATACTGATATTTCCGCAAAAGCGTATTACCTTCACCATTATTACTTATCACCTGATAAACCTTGAATCCTCTAGTCATAAGGCAAATCGAAAACCCATACTTCTTTGCTCTTTGAAGAAGACCACTGGTAATACTTATATTGCCGGCAATTATCAGCATAAACAATTTATAACATGTAGACTGATGCTTAATCTGTCCATCAGAATCTTTAACAATTACATTATCATTCGAAAAAGACAGTTTGTCGCCCTCATGAGAAATGACGATTACTATCTGTTTCTTCTTCATTTCCGGAACGCTAATCATCAAAATCCTCCAATCCAAGGAGTGAATATGCACAAGCCGGCTCATAAATACAGTATTTGCATTTTTGAATATTAGTCTGTTCAAACAACCGAATATCAAAATTAACAATATCGTCTATTACCTTCAAAAATTTCTTCTTCATCTCGATATCATTATCCGGAAGTTCCACATTGTACTTCTTGTTATCATCCATGCTGTACAGCTGCAATTTTTCCACATTATATCCCAGTTCTTTCATGCAGTAATACTGAGCATAAAGCTGAAATATATATCCGTCATATATCTCCCTGATTTTCTTTTTTCTCTCCACAAGAAGCTTTTTACCCGAATAATATATGTCAATTTTACAGGTTAGTCCTAACCTCTCTGAATATGCATCCAGAGAGGTTAGCACATCTTTCGCAGTAGAATAACTGCTGTTATCAACAGTTTTGTGCGCGTATGTCCCGTTAATCTGCGAGGGCTTCTGAAATGCCATCGTCTCCATGGAATCATAAAACCGATGATAATATATGGACGCCGGACAAAATATAAAATCATTCAGGCAGGTTGCAGGTATAGGTTCCTCCATGGCACTAATCCCTCTGAGCAAAGAAGAGCCATTCTTTATTTGTCATTGCAGTTTTAACTTTCTGCAACTGGCTATCCGGAGTTGCCTTAATCTGCTCAACAATCCACAAACCTTTTCTTGCAATATTGTATGCTCCATTAGCATCTGCATCCTTTGGTGCTTCGTTACCTCTAACATTATCTGAATTGAAAAACGCTCCAGAGCTATTCTTTACAGGTGACTGAAGATAATCCACAGTTCCATTGGATTCGCTGTTTCTGATTTGTAGCATTAGTTTAAACAAGTGCATAAATCTCTTAAAGAAAGAAACATCATTCACATTTAAAATCTGCTTTTTTAAGTTACCATTCTTATCTGTCACATGTGCTTCAAACAACTCATCAAAAGCTTCTGTTAAATTAATAGTTTTGCTTTCAAAGTAGCCCTCTTTGTTTCGCGCATTGTATATACGATTACCAACGCTGCAAATTGACCACTCAGTCTTTGTAGCCTTCCCCTTATCGGTAAAGTCGTCGAAATTAATATCAAACGCATAATATCTTCCGCAATCATCTTCTACAATATTTATATCCTTAATTTTTTCGATGAAGGCCTTTGACTTTTCCATGCTTTCGTATTTTACAGAAAGTAGATTCACAAATCCCGTTGTAGGATCCATCTTGCTTGTATTCCATGCCGGTACATAGAAAAGTGCTCCGCTCTGCTTTCCGAGCTTTTTAAAACCGTCAAATTCTTTAGTAACCTGTAGCGGCCTGTACAGTCCGCCAAGTTCATGTTTATCAGCTTTTTTATCCACGTAATAATTCAGCTTGTCTATTAGTGCCTTCTCGAAGTTTTGATATACCTGTTTTTCTACCTTTTGACGTCCGCGTTTGAATCCGCTGTTCAAATCTTCCAGGATTACAATTGCATTATATTTCATCATAAGTGTTGTAACCTTATGGACAACCTGACTCATATAACCGGCCTTCAATTCTTTGATGTTCTCAATTGTGTTCCATTCCTGGCGAGCCTTTTGTCTGTCTCCTTCTTTCGTATCCAACAAATTATGATAATTGACAGCGTGGGTTTTTCCATTATATTCATTCTTAATCAGATTCAAAGACTCTTGTTCTACAATATTACCGTCAAGATCAATTACACTTATATACAGAAGATGCCTTTCTCCTCTGTCAATACCGATTATATGCAGATTCTCACATTCTTTAATTGCTTGTCTCATACGCAAATCAAGATTACGCTTGTATCCTATTGCTTTGAAGTTCATTGTAATAGGCACATGGAACTGAAACTTATCCACTGTGTATCGTCTGTCTTTAATGATATCGTATTTAAATATACTTGTAGCTTTTTCCCTTTTAGTTTCCTCATTCTTATTAGCGATTTCAACATTTGCAGGATGTACTATTTTTTCTTCTTCAGAAATGCTTCTGCGCCTGAAGAATATTTCAGCTTCACCATTGAGCTTGTAAATTACGTCTTGAAGGTTCTCTTCATCAAACAACGCCTTCCAGTACATGGTGTGGAGATTTTCAGTTCCTTTGCTATATTCGGAAAAATCCTTATTCCATATCTTAAACAGATAAAGCTTTCCACTTTCAACAAGTTCGTCAATATAATCCTCAGATATATTTTTAAAGTTCAGTCTGTATCCTTGTTCCTGCACTTCTTTATAAAATTCACTTATGTCAGCGTAAGAAGATGTATCTGAAAACTCAAATTCGAAAACTTTCCAGTCTTCATTTTTTCCCAGAGACTCTTTAAAGAAATCTATTATCGCATGACAATCATCAAGATTGAAATTATCTCCTTTTTTAAAAGTTCCTTCTTCATAAATTCGCATAATCTCATCCGAAGGATTGTAATACTCCAAATTAGATTTTGCAAAGAAAACCTTTGGCAGCATTTTGTTAGGTCCCGGAAGAAGCTTGTATTCCATCTTTTCATAGCAATCCACGCCTTCTGCTTCCGCAACCTTTAAGAAAACGTTGCGGGTCTTCTTATTCATTATGCCAAGATAATACAAATTCTCTTTCTTTAATATAACGCTTGCTTTACTGGTTTCTTTATTCAAATCCCAACCGGTCAGCAGTTCTGCATTATCAAAATTTAGTTTATACTTTTCTGTGCTATAAGGTTTTTTCGTCAGATAGTTTCTGGTCTTATTATATATGCTATTAAGTCCATCCAGAACTTTTACATATTTTTCAAGTTCCGCGTAGAAAATTTCATCTTTATCAGGTTCTTTTCCCGTTCCTGCAAAGCAACGTACGAATGCTCCCACAGTTTTCATTGAATCCAGCATGCTTTTAATTTTTCTGACTGCATCCTTATCATTCACAAGATGCCTGCCTTCATATGGATTCTGAACTAAAGATTCCGCTTCCTTGCAAGCTTCTTTTACCTCATTAGTGAGTTCTGCTAACTTAATTTCTATTTTTTCTGCCAGTGTTTCGTCTATACAAGCCTCAATAAACGCAACGGAAAAACTATCAAACGCCTTAAAATACTTATCCCTCTTTTCTATATATTTTTCTGTTATTTTTCCCGGGTTTTCCTGCTCATACATTGCATTGAAACAATTTTTGATACATGCCCAGTCTCCAAACAACATGTTTGATATGTCGGTCAAAGTCTTGTCATTTTTAACGTATATCCCTGCCTTAGAATAGTCACCTATGTTTCTCAGTAGACTTACAGCTCCATTGTTTTCCTCCAATATCTCCTCATTGAATACAGCCTGAAAAGCATTCAACGCTTCCAAAACATCATCGTCTTTTTCAAATGCATCTGCTACAAAAGAAAGTGTATTAGCATCACTGAGAATTTGCTTATAAAGTGGCTTTAATACAGGTATCTTCGCCTCCTTATTCTTCTGATTATGTAAATTTACAGCTTCATTTAGACCTTGTACTTTTATCTTTTCATCAGGGGTATAACCACCAAGCACGCAATTATATTTCTCTATTCCGGTCTGCGTTATCGTTTTTGAAAAATATTCTACATCAAATATGTTCCTTACATCTGCAAGACCTGTTTTTTCATGCAACTTATAACTGATTTCATCAAGTTCTGTATCTAAAGCCGGCTTGATTTTGTACTCATAAATGTTTTTGTTTGCAATGAACTTTGGAAGATTGTCATGAATCACACGATATGCAACAGAAGTGGATTTTGCTTCATCAGAAAAAATGTTTTTTCTCGCATCCCAGAACCCTTGAAACATTGTTGCATATCCTTTGAAGGATTTGACCAGCTCAACATCATCTGCTCTGTCACCAAGAAACTCTACAAGTTCCTTTTCTATGACTTCTTTCTTAAAAAGTGTATTGAACTTTTCATGGTTTTTCATACCTTTTACAACTTGTTTTCTCAGCTTTTCATGTTGCTTTTCAAAATCGCGTTTTTCTTTATCGCTTTTGTTCTTTATGTTATATAGTCTTTCATACTCTCTCAGGTCATCTGAATCAAGAACTGTATTTGCAAGCGAAATCTCAATAAAGTTCTTATAATACTCATCCAGAAGTTTCTTCACTTTTTTGTAATCTTCTGCTCTCTTTTCATCGCAATCCAGCACACCATCAGCTTCAATGTGCTCCAAAGTTTTTCCTACCGGAATCAGTTCAAATCTAAGCGTTTTAGATACCGGATACTCATTAATAAATGGCGAAAATAAACTATTTTTGTTACTCATACTCTTATCCTCTTTTCTCAAATAGCAAACAAAATGATATCCTTTATAAACCTTATTATTACCCTCTAACTTATATGTTACCTTATGATAGCATATCCCTCTCATTTCAATTCACACTATATGAGCGTTAATTGAAATATTTTTAGTATTTTTTTCGATTATTTTCTATAAGTTCAAACATCTGATTCCTTACTTCCTCAGGTCCAATTATTTCAACATCTCCAAGTCCTGCAATCCAACCATAAAGAATACTCGTAGGTGCCGCCGTAAAACTAATTACAAGTTCGTCCTCACTGCAGCTTCTCACCCGAATGTTTTCTTCGCCATATTGATCAACAAACGCCCCTAGTAGGTACTCCGGAATCTTTACCGCTATTTCCTTGAGCTTCATATCACCTATAAACATCCCCATATGCTGAGAAACAAACCTGCTTGCATCAAATATTTCGTCCTCAGATTTGATTTTTCTTGTGTCTTCTAAGATTTCTATATTTCTCATTTTGTCAATTCGAAAAGGCTTATCCCTCAAACTTCCATCAGTTGAAATGTCATATCCGTACATATAATATCTGTCATTAGCCAGAATCATAGCACCTGGACTCAATTTATATTTTTCTTCTCGCTTTTTATCCAGCTTTAATTTGCCGTTTTCGTATTTCCATGCATAATAATCAAATCTTACCTGTTTATTTTCATTTATCGCTTCTTGTATAATATCAATGTTTTTCAGACTTTGTTCGTTGCCTGTCTTTGCTGCATTTACACTCAAAATACTGCTATTGACTTTTTCTGCACTTTTTACCGAAACCAGTCTTTTTAGTTTTTCTTTCAACTTCTCGCTGGTGTCCTTGTCCAGGATATTTACTGCATTAATACCATCCGTCATTAGTTTGACTTCTTCCTTTGCAAAGTTTCTTCCCTTCAAGTAATACTTGGCATAACGCCCCCTGCTCCATACAACTTCAAGTCCGAGAATTTCTTTTATGTTATCAAAGCATTTAAGAATTGTTTCTCTCTTGCATTTAATTCCTTCATTTTGGAGTGCTTCTTCGATATCCTGCATTGTCACAAAATTCTCTTCATCACAATTTTCCAAGAAGAATTTTAGAAGCACCAAAACTACTTTAGCACTGTCTTTCGATACCTTATCTGTTTTCTTTGTTTCAATTGTTCTCGTCATCATACCTTGTTCTCCTTAAACAAATCTAACATTTTGATTCATACCTTTATTATATGCTAAAATAAGTGCATGTGGCAGTCTATTTTATACAGGCGGAACTATTGGAATGGTGCCAACAGGCAGGGGCTTTGCTCCTGAGAAGGGCTATTTTTACGATGCTATTTCGCAAATCGACGATATGAATGACCCTGACATGCCGGAATGGGATATGATAGAATTTTCACATCTTCTTGACTCATACAATATAGCTCTGGAGCAGTGGAATCAGATTGGAAGAACCATTGCCGAAAACTATCACAAGTACGATGGATATGTTGTCCTTCACGGCACTGATACCATGGCATATACCGTCTCTGCACTCTCATTCATGCTGGAAGCTCTGCCCTCAAGAGCCTTTGTTGTATCTGAAACGGAAAGCTCACAGTGAAGGATTGTCAATCCGATTCTTAACATTTATATGATACTATTTATTTAAAGAATAATTTTGGAGGTGTCTTATTTATGTTTAACAAACTTGTTGTAATTGAGCCCGTAAACCTGACAAAAAAATGTAAGGAAGAACTGAAAAACTATGCAAAGGAAGTGATTCTTTACGACGACATTCCCGGAAGTCCTGAGGAAATAATTTCTCGTGCAAAGGATGCGGATGCGATGCTTGTCAGCTACACTTCGTATATCGGAAGTGATGTGCTAGAGGCATGCATTAACCTAAAATACGTAGGAATGTGCTGCAGCCTGTATGCAGAAGAAAGTGCCAATGTTGATATCGCATATGCACGAGAACATGGCATCACAGTCAAAGGCGTTCGAGACTACGGTGACCGCGGAGTTGTGGAATACGTGCTTTACCAGCTAATTCAGATTATGCATGGCTTTGGTGATATTGCATGGGATAACGCTCCGATTGAACTTACTAAACTTCCGGTTGGCATTGTTGGCCTCGGAACTTCCGGAGGCATGATTGCAGAAGCCCTAAACAATCTGGGAGCATGTGTTTCTTACTACAGCAGAACCCGCAAACCTGAGCAGGAATCAAAGGGAATCAGTTATATGCCCCTTCCTGAACTCCTGAACAATAATCAGGTCGTAATAACATGCCTGAACAAAAACGTTCTTCTACTGAAGGAAGAAGAGTTCAAACAGCTCGGAAACAAGAAGATCCTGTTTAACACTTCAATCGGACCATCCTTTGAAAACGAACCTCTGGCAAAATGGCTTGAATGCAGTGACAACATCTTCTGTTGCGACAGCTTAGGGGCATTGGGCGAAATGGCCAATGAACTTTTTGATAAACCAAACGTACTGTGCATGAATGTGTCTTCCGGTACAACAAAACAGGCTTTCGGACTGCTGAGTCAGAAAGTAATAAATAACATAACAGAATTCCAGGCTTCGGCAAAGTAATAAAGCTGGGCAAGAAAGCTAACTTAAAGCGTCGATAAATATTCAGCTAAATAATCGCAAAGTAAAATGACATCTCAGGCAAGTAACTTTCATTACTTCCGAGATGTCATTTTATTAAGCATATAATTATTCTTATGGGTAGAACTTTTATCTGTTAAAGTGATTTCATGACGCTGACTTCTGTCTTTCTGTCGCCGATTGCTTCTTTTGCAATTGCAGCGATTTCCGCCATTCTATCTTCGTCCGGTGTTTTGATATCCGATAGCTTATACTCTCTTCCCAGCTGCCCATACTTCACTTCTCCGAGATTGTGATATGGTAAAAATTCAAGACAGCCTATTCCAAGTTCTGCTACCATAGCAGCAGTGTCCCTTATATTCTCATCGGAATCATTTACTCCGGGTATAACAGGAATTCTTACGATTATATTATGATGAACTTTTGCCAACGCAGCTAAATTTTTCAGTATGAGTTCATTTGAAACACCTGTAACTTCTTTGTGTATTTCGTCATTCATCTGCTTCACATCAAAGAAAATCAAATCAAGATGCTCTGCAGCTTCCAGAAGTTTGCTTTCCTCCGCAAAGCCTGTTGTCTCAATAGCTGTATGAACACCGTTTTCCTGACAAAGCTTAAGAACCTCTACGAGAAATGGCTGCTGGAGCAATGGTTCTCCTCCGGAAAACGTAACTCCACCGCCGGATGACTCATAAAAAGATTTATCCTTCAAAATTTCGTGCAAAAGATCTTCTGCATTGTATTCTTCGCCAACAGTTTTCTTGGCATTAGTGCAACATTCTTTGACGCAAATTTCGCACAGGTCACACTCGTCACGGTTAGTGATTGCAAAGGGAGGCTCTTTTTCTATAAGGCCTTTTGGACAAACTTCAGCGCAATATCCGCACTGGATACACCTAGCCTGGAAGCATGCCACTTCTTTTTCAACCCTCTGACTTTCCGGGTTAGAACACCACAGGCAATTCAAAGGACAACCCTTGAGAAATACTGTCGTTCTGATTCCCGGTCCGTCATGAATAGACATTTTCTGTATGTTAAAAACCGTTCCTCTCATATTGTAAAACTCACTTTCAGGATTAACAGCAACCGCAACCAACATTCTTGTGGGCTGTTCTTCCGATAATATTTTCCTGTACTTCTCTGTCAAGTTCGATGAAGTATGCTGAATATCCCGCAACACGAACCAGCAGGTTCTTGTAATCTTCAGGTGTTTCCTGAGCTGCTCTCAGTGTTGATGCGTCTACTACGTTAATCTGAATATGCTCGCCGTCCATAGCAAAGTATGATTCGATTACATTCTTTAGAATTTCTTTGCCTTCTTCGCCCTGTACAATGTTAGGGTCGAATTTGATATTGAACAAAGCACCGTTGTTGCAGTCGCTCTGATCGATTGATGCAACTGACTTGATTGTAGCAGTTGGTGATGTCACATCACGTCCAACCATTGGTGATGCGTTATCTGATACAGCTTCTCCTGCAAGTCTTCCGTCAGGAGTTGCACCGATTGTCTTACCCTGAAGTACGTTGAATGATGTTGAAAGAATGCAGTTTTCGTATGTGCCGCCACGGCTGTCACGGTATTTAACCATTTCTTCGTTGTAAGCTCTGATCATGCGGTTTGCATATCCGTCAACTCTTTCTCTGTCATTACCATATTTATCAACTTTGTTCAGGATGATATTGCGAAGTCTTTCGTTGCCTTCAAAGTTGTTCAGAAGAACTTCGTTGAATTCGCTTGCTTTCATCATCTTTTCCTGAAACAGTACATAATCGAGGGCTTCCAGACAATCCGCTCCGTTAGCCATTGCTACAAGGAATACTCCGGAACTGTTGTAAAGAGCTCCGCCTTCTTCCAGGGACTTACCTCTTGCGATGCAGTCAGTTACAAGAGCTGATGCGTATCCCTTAGGTACATACAGAGCATGCATTGCGCATACCTTTGTATATGCTTCGCACATTACTTTTACGAAGTGAACAATCTGCTTATGCAGAGCTTCTTCAAAATCTGCGATACTTGTAAATGTGTCTGGATCTCCTGTTTTCAGTCCCATCTGGCATTTTGCAACTGGATCGTAACCGTTGTTAAGTACAAGTTCTATACATTTTGCTGCATTTACGTAACCTACGTTAGGTCTTCCGTCTGATTTACCCTGAACGTATGGCTCTACGCAGCCATGAATTGTCCAATCTCTTGAATCTTCTACAGTAGCACCTTTGTTCTGAAGTGCTTTTGCAATCATATTATCGTTATAGAAAGCAGGGATAGCATATCCTTTCTGAACCATTCCAATAGCTGTATCAAATAGTTCATCAGGTGTGTTGTCATTTATACGAAGTGCCATTGTAGGCTGTACTGTCTTAACTAAATCCCACGCTCTGAATACTGCATAAGTAAGTTCGTTAGTAGCGTCTTTTCCATCTCTTGTCAGTCCGCCGATTGCCATCTGCTGCCACATTGGGTATGCTGCAAATGCAAGTGAGTCAAAGCTGTCTCTCAGCTTAAGAATTTCTGTACATTTGATATATAAAGCCGCAAGAAGTTCTTCTGCATCTTCTGCTGCCATGTCTCCGTCGATAACGGATTTCTTGTAGTATGGATATAGGTTCTGGTCAAGTCTGCCGATTGCAATTGAGTGACCGTTATCTTCAATCTGAATTGTCAGCTGCAGGAACCATACAAACTGTACTGCTTCCCAGAAATCTCTAGGTTCGTTTTCAGGTACGTTTGAGCATACATCTGCAATCTTGAGAAGTTCTGCTTTTCTCTGTTCGTCAGTTTCTTTTTCTGCAAGCTGTTTTGCGTAATCTGAGAATTTATGTGCGAATCTGATTACTGCTTCACATGAAATGATATTAGCGTTCCAAAAGTCAACTTTTGCACTGTCTTCAGGTGTATAAACAGGTGTATTTTCGATCATTTCCTTTGAACGATTGATTAATCCTCTTAATCCTACAGGAAGGATTCTTGGATAGTCAGGAGAAATATGTCCCATGCCTGTTGTTCTTGCACCTACAGAAAGTACACCACAGTCCTGTGCCTGGAGCACGTAAGAGTCAAGAGCCTTTGTTGACTGAACGTCAAATGTGTTTTCGCCCCAGCTTTCGAGAATTGGAACCAATTCTTCTTTTGTTTCAGCAGGTACTACAATAGGGTCTGTACCTCTTACAGGGAACATATCGATTTCGTCGATAACCCACTTAGCACCGAATTCAGGGAATACAGGAACACCTCTTACTCTCTTTGTCTGGCTTCCGACAATAAGTTCGCCTTCCTGCATGTTTGGTTCCATATTATCCAGGATATATGCAAATGCATGCGCTCTGCGTAATACAGGTGTATAAGTTGAATATTTTGCGTAAGCTTCTGTTACCAACTTTGCTCTTTCTGTATCTAACTGAGGTTTAGAATTTTTAAGACGATCGTTCATCATATCGATTCTGGCTTTGTTCATTTTAATTCTCCTTTACTACATGAAATCAACTGAATTTTTCAAAAGTGTATATGTTATTTTGCATTTAAAAAAGTATGACTTATCTGCTAAATAAATCATACTTTAATATTGCTCCTATGTGTAGCGTGCAAATGTCAATCTCAAGTTGACGAACTGTACCACTTCAATTCCGATTATTCCATATTTTCCTTTACGCATTTGATAAATCTCTTGACTGACGGTGACACCTCGTCTTTTGATTTAACAGCAAAGCCAATACTTCTGTTGAGCTCCACGCTGACCGGTCTGTATTCCACATCGAAGTGATCCACCGCATAAGAAGCTATAAGTTTCGGAATAAGTGCAACAAAACCATTGCTTTCTATAAGTCTTATGGCCATAAAGTCGGAGTTTGTCGTATATCTGATTGTATCAAGGTCTACATCTATGTACTGCAAAAGGTTCACAACATCCTGGTCAAGTCCCTTATGTGATTTGAATAGAAGAATCTTGTGTTTAAATATGTCTTCCAGATTAACCACATCATTCTTAGATAATTCGTGGTTCTTCGGCATCAGTGCAACATATTCATCATTTATTTCCCAGAACCAGTGAAAACGATGATATGGCTGGTGACTTATCAGTCCAACATCAATAATTCCTCTGTTAAGCCACTGCTCTATTCGTTCTATACTCTGCTCTTCAAGCACCTCTATTTTAATATTCGGATACTGCGCCGAAAAATATTTGAAAATGTCCGGCATTATAACAAAAGCTGTTGTAGGAAAACATCCTATCCGAACCGTTCCTTTTTCGATTCCGTTAACCAACGCTATTTCCTGTTCAAGAGTCTCATTTTCTCTTATGAGTTTTCTTATCTGAGGGAGCAGCATCTCACCTTCCGGCGTAAGGGTAATCCCCTTGTTGTTTCTCTTGATTATCTGAAACCCCAGCTCAAGCTCCATACTATTTAGCATCTTGGATATTCCCGAATGTGTATATCCTAGGTCATAGCTTACATTGTTTATACTTCCTCTTTCAATAACTTTTAGCAAAACTTCATACTTTTTCAAATCCATTGCAAATCTCCCTTACCTGTGTTAACACATATACAAAGCAAATAGTTCACATATCATTTCAAGTTTTTCAATCTCACTCTTATTCTATCATAAAAAGTCAAAGAGTGTCACTTTTTATCAGCCATTTAAATATGGCAAAAGAGCCTGATACCTCGTGGCACCGGCTCTTTATGAGTTTTATAGAAATTATTATGCGGATTTCTTTTCCTTTTTAGCTTCTTTTGCAGCCTCTTTGCTCTTATAGAATACGCCGATTCCTGTCCATGCAAGGATTAGTGCTACAACAGGTGTCAGCCATCCAAGGAAGCAGTAAGGAACATATGAAAGTGTAGCAACTCCCAGAGTGCTTGCCATATACATACCGTTTGAGTTCCATGGAATTAATGCCGCACACATTGTTCCTGTATCTTCAAGAGATCTTGAGAGAACTTTTCTGTCAATGTCAAGGTCATCATATGCAGGTGCGAACAACTTTGAGTTGATAAGCATTGATGATTCCAGTGAACCTGTCAGTGCCTGCATGATAAATGATGATGCCAGTGTAGCCGTGATGAGTGTACTTGCTTTCTTTGTTACTCCTGCAATCTTTTCAAGAACTGTACGGAGTACACCTGTAACGTCAAGGATATTACCAAGTACACAAGCAAAGAAGTATAATGCTACTGTCCAGAGCATGCTTGACAGACCACCTCTGTTCAGAAGTCTATCAATATCAGCAACGCCTGATTCGATTGTGTAACCGTTGTATGCGATGTTACAAATATCAACAAATGATACGCCCTGCATAATCATAGCCATTGCTCCACCAAGAACTGTTGAAACAACAAGTCCAGGAATTGCAGGAGCTTTTTTGATAACTACAATCAGAAGAACTGCAATTGGCAGTAAGCATATTGGGTTCAGGTTGAAGTTTGCAGCTAAATTCTCCAGATACAGATTAACAGTTGATTCATCGACTGTACCCTTTGATACTGTTGTAAATCCGAGCACTCCATACAGAACCATTGCAATCAGATAAGAAGGTACTGTTGTCCAGAGCATTGAGCCCATGTGCGAAAACAGTGATACGCCTGACATTGCTGATGCAAGGTTTGTTGTATCTGAGAATGGTGACATCTTGTCTCCGAAGTATGAACCTGAAATTACAGCACCTGCTGTGAATGCAGGATTAATTCCAAGTCCTGCACCGATTCCCATGAATGCAATACCTACAGTTCCGGCTGATGACCATGAACTTCCGCATGCGATTGACATGAATGAACATGCCAAGCAGGCACAGATTAGGAAGAATTTAGGATCTATAATCTTTAGACCTATGTAAATGATGTATGGGATTGTTCCTGATGCAATCCATGTTGCAATAACGCAGCCTATCAGCATAAGAATGAAGGTCGCTATAAGCATACTATATACGCCATCCATCATCATTTTCTGTATATCGTCCCATTTAAATCCTAAGAAAATTGCATAAGCACTTGCTACGATAATTGCAAACAATAATGCAATACGAATGTCAATGTTTAGCCAAAGAAGGCTTCCCATTAAGATTGCCACGACAATAACCATTACAGATATTGCCGCAAAGAAGGTCGGAGTTTTTATTTTCTTTTCCATATCTTTTTTCCTCACAACAATTAATTAATAAATCACGAATAAACCATATTACGTTATGTGTACACATTCAACATTTCTGTTGTTTGACAACATTATAACATTCACCGTTTATTCTGAAAACAAGCCTTTCGTCAAGGTCAGTGCGACAAAATGTCACACAAGTCAAAAACTTCACATATTCTTTGAAATTTCAATATTTCTTTGGCACCTACGCCAGAAAATGTTAGTTAAGACAAACTTCATTTTCTTTTTTGCTTGTATAGTTTGTTCTTTGTTGTTATACAACAGAACATGATTATGTCAAGGGATTCTGAAAATGTCCCGAAAATTTTTAAACATTAGCACCGGTTT
>CALHKP010000008.1 GCA_938034165.1 uncultured Clostridia bacterium
GGAAACCGGTGCTAATGTTTAAAAATTTTCGGGACATTTTCAGAATCCCTTGACAGAATTGTAAATTATTCATACAATTCGCATAGCTTATCTATACAAAATCTTGCATTTATTACGGTAGCGCAAACCACGGTCAAAAGCTACCTTTCGGCAGCTTTTGCAGTGAGTCTGGCATAATCTCCCGCCCTTTCTTCCGAAAATTCGAGCTTCAGCGGATAGGCAAAAAGAGGCCCGTCAACTACCAGGGTATGATATTCTCCGTTTTCACCGCAGACATCTATACCTTCGCCCCTCAATTCTTCCAGAAGTCCAATATCAAGAATTCTTCCCAAGTACGCGGGATTCATCTTCTTAATATTTATGGTTGTTATAACAGTCTTAAATCCCTGGTCTATAAACTCTCTGACCACATCTTCTCGGTTTCTCTGCCACAGTGGAAACACAGGCTCAACCCCTGCGTTTTCGCATCTTTCGATTCCCCACTTTAGATGATTTTCGATATCTATATCGCCGTAAACACAAACCTCACAGCCTTCTTCGCGGCACTTTTTCAGTGCCTCTTCAAAAGCTTCTTCGTAATCATCGCCATCTGTTTTTACCAGTTCAACAGGAATCTTAAGAGAATCGGAAAACATGTCAATTATTTCTGATTCCACCCCATGAAACCACGCTTTTTCCGCCTTTGTATTATATGTAATTATAAGTTTATGC
Organism: uncultured Clostridia bacterium; assembly: GCA_938034165.1. Lineage (GTDB taxonomy): Bacteria > Bacillota > Clostridia > Peptostreptococcales > Anaerovoracaceae > CALHKP01. The sequence goes on from CALHKP010000008.1 coordinate 712, forward strand.
GGTTCATATCCCATTTCTATGGCTTTGTAAATCGCAAGCGTACTGTCTTTGCCCGTACTGAATGAGCCGACAAATTTTTTCCCCATATATTTTCTCCAATCTTTTTCCAATAAGTTTACAGATCCTGGTGAGCGTAAACGATTGCCTTTTCTGCGCTGTCAAAGACATTTTCTTTTCCGATCATGTCAATTACGCCGCCGCGTCTGAGCTCTTTGAGCACCTTTGGCTGAACACTTGTCAGGATAACCTGTGTATTTGATTCGCCAAGCTGATTGATAAGGTCAATCATTCCCTGAACCCCTGAAAGGTCAATTACCGGAACGCCTCGCATTGAAAGAATTAAAACGTCCGTCTGTGTATATCTCATAAGCTGTTCTTCCAGCTTTGCAACTACAGCAAAGAAAATAGTGCCTGTCAGATAAGCGACTCTGATTTTGTCCGAAACCTCAGGCAATTTCATTCCCAGTGTGTCCAACTTGTCGTTGTCAACTTCCGCAATATTTATATCAAAGTCTGTAAGCTTTGCAACCAGCAGGATTGATGAGAACGCAACACCCAGTATAATTGCCTGTGTAAGGTCTAAAACAACAGTAGCTGCCATAGTCAGGAAGAACTTTGCCATTCCTGATTTGAAACCCTTTCCGAATATAAATCTGATGCTTTCCCAGTCATTCATTCTTACAGCTGTTACAATAAGAACTCCTGCAAGAGCCGAAAGGGGAATAACCGACATAATAGGAGCAAGAATGAACATCGACAGCAGCAGAATCACAGAGTGGAACACACTTGCAAGTCTTGTAACACCGCCGGCTTTGATTACCACGCTTGTTCTTGCAATAGCTGCAGTTGCAGGCACGCCACCCATGAATGGAATTACAATATTTCCGATGCCCTGAGCCATAAGTTCAAGGTCACCGTCAAAGCCTTCTTTCTTCAGCTTGCTGGCCGAGGCACCGCAAAGCAAACTTTCAATCATTGCAAGAGCTGCAATGGAAAGGGCCGGCATAAAGAATTCCCCAAACTGATTCCACGGAATATTTGTCAGTGAAAGTCTTTCGTCAAGAAAGAGAGTCTTTGGAATACTGCCCACCGTGGCAACATCAAATTTTGCAAAGTGGTTAAAAATCAAAACTACAATAAGAGCAAGGAGTGATGAAGGAACAATTGCATTCAGCTTCTTTGGCCAGACAATCATTATAACGATTACCATAAGACCGATGATGACAGACTGAATGTCAGGAGAAAATCCATCCGTAAAATACGAAATCACCTTTTCGATTGCCAGATCACCCTTTGATGTAACACCAAAGAAATTATCAAGCTGACCCAGAGCGATAATTATGGCAATACCTGATGTAAAACCTGTAATAACAGATGACGGAATAAAGTGGATTATTCTTCCCAGTTTAAGAACGCCGCATACAAGAAGAATCAGACCTGCAAAGAAACAAGCTGCAAGGATTCCCTGCATTCCGTATTTTGAGGCCAAAGTTACAAGAATTGCTGACATAGCTCCCGTTGGTCCTGATATCTGAAAAGACGCACCGGACAGCGCACCGATAACGATACCCGCAACGATTGCAGTTACAAGACCTGCCGCAGCTGTAACACCTGAGCTGACACCAAATGCCAGAGCAAGAGGAAGCGCAACTGCTGCAACCGTTATCCCCGCCATGATGTCTTTAGTCAGTTTACCGGCATTGTATCCCGTAAACTCTTCTTTCAGTTCGTTCTTTAAATTGTTCAATATATTTCCTTTCTCTAATATTCAATATTTAATTGTCGCATTAATATCTCTGATATTTACTTTTAGCAGCCGTAAAATCGCTTGGCATTTTCTGTAGTCACCTTTGCCACCTCTTCGTAGTCAATGCCTTTTATCTCTGCAACCTTTCTCGCAGTGTATTCTACATACGGAGACCTATTTTCTTTTCCTCTGAAAGGAACAGGTGTAAGATAGGGTGCATCTGTTTCAACCATCAGGTATTCCAGAGGAATTTCTTCAACAACTTTTACGGTTTTCTTATTATTTTTGTATGTTACAGGACCGCAGATTCCAATGGTTGCACCTAGTTTAACATACTGTTTTGCAAGTTCAGCAGAGCCCGAGAAACAGTGAATGTATACCCTCGCATCTCTTACGTGTTCTCCCTTTTCTCCCGGTCTTTCCGGAAACATCTTGCATCTTTCATCAGAAAAAGCCCCTTCTTCTTTCAGAATATCCATAGTTTCCTGATCCGCGTCTCTGGAATGAATCACAATGGGCATCTTCAGCTCATTTGCAAGCTGAATCTGTTTTCTGAACCATAATCTCTGAGCATCTCTTTGAGAATTGTCATAATGATAATCAAGTCCGATTTCTCCGATTGCCTGAACCTTATCCTTAGCCGCAAGGCCTCGTATGAGAGTTATGGTATCCTCGTCACAGCTGTCAGCATCGTGGGGATGAACTCCCACCGCAGCATAGCACCAGTTGTATTTGGCTGCATTCTTGGTTGCCAGGAGCGACGACCCAAGATCAAAGCCAACATCCACAACAGCTTCGATGATGCCGCTTGCTTCTATAGCCTCTGCGTTTTCAGCTCTGTGCTCTTCTGAGAATGTGTCCTGATTCAAATGTGTATGAGCATCAAACAGCATAATTTCTTACCTCCGTTACACAAACAAGACCCGGAAGTTTACATTTCCGGGCCTTAACAATATACGTCATTAAATTAGCAAACCTGGTTACCGTTTGGAGCATCTGTTGTAACGATGTCCAGTCTTTCACCGTTGTCAGCAAAGATAATCATACCCTTTGATTCCAAGCCTCTCAGCTTTCTTGGCTTGAGGTTTGCAACAACAATAATATTCTTTCCTACCATTTCTTCAGGTGTAAAGTGTTCGGCAACTCCCGAAATAATCTGACGCTTTTCTGTTCCCATCTGAACCTGGAATACAAGAAGTCTGTCAGCCTTTGGATGTTTTTCCGCTGCTAAAATTGTTCCTACTCTGAGGTCGATTTTATCAAAGTCGTCAAATTCTATATCAGGTTTAAGTTCCAGTGGAATGTTTTCCTCTACGGACTCTTTCCCGGCATTCTGGATTGCTTCTAATTCTTCAAGTTCCTTTTCTATGTCAAGTCTTGGGAATATAGCTTCGCCTTTCTTAACCTTTTCCTGATACATCATATCAAATGTGAATGCATCTTCCCAGCATACATCTGCATACCATAAGCCCATCTGCTTACGAATCTTGTCTGATGTAGTATGCATGAAAGGATAAATCAGAATCGATACGATTCTAAGTGACTCAGCAAGGTTGTGAAGACAAGTATCAAGATCGTCCTTCTTTTCAGGATCCTTAGCAAGAATCCAAGGAGTCTTTTCGTCGATGTATTTGTTTGCTCTTCTTACTACTGTCCAGATTTCTTCAAGAGCCATGTTAAATGCGAACTTATCCATCTGCTCTTCAACCTTTGCAGCAGCACCTGTTGCGATTGCCTTCAGGTCTTTGTCGAATTCGTCTTCGCCATGTGATTCAGGAACGATTCCTCCATTATATTTTTCGATCATGGAAGCTGTTCTTGAAACCAGGTTGCCCAGGTCGTTTGCAAGGTCATAGTTCATTCTCTTGAGCATAACTTCGTTTGTGAAGATTCCGTCCTGTCCGAAAGTATATTCTCTCAGCAGGAAGTATTTCAGAGCATCAACTCCGTATCTGTCTATAAGCATTACAGGGTCTACAACATTTCCCTTGGATTTGCTCATCTTGCCCCCTTCTAACAGAAGCCAACCATGTCCGAGAACCTGTTTAGGAAGCGGTACATCGATTGACATCAGCATTGCAGGCCAGATAATTGAGTGGAATCTTACGATTTCTTTTCCTACAAGGTGAACGTTTGCAGGCCAATATTTGTCATAAAGCTCAGTATCATCAGGATATCCCAGTGCAGTTATATAGTTTGTAAGAGCATCGAGCCATACATAAATAACATGCTTTTTGTCGATTGGAACCTGGATACCCCAGTCAAAAGTTGATCTTGATACACACAGATCTTCTAGTCCCTGGTTGATGAAAGCGATCATTTCGTTTCTTCTGCTTTCAGGCTGAAGAAATTCCGGATGCTCATCGAAGAGCTGAAGAAGTCTGTCCTGATATTTGGAAAGTCTGAAGAAGTAAGCTTCTTCCTTTGCTTTTTCCACAGGTCTTCCGCAGTCAGGGCAGCAGCCGTCAACCAGCTGGCTTTCTGTCCAGAATGATTCACAAGGTGTGCAATACATTCCTTCGTATTCTGACTTATATATATCTCCTTTTTCGTACATCTTGTTGAAAATAGCCTGTACTCTTTCAACATGTCTGTCCTCTGTGGTTCTGATAAAGTCATCATATGAGATTTCCATTGTTCCCCACAGTTTCTTGATTCCGTCTACTACTTCGTCCACATATTCCTGTGGAGTTACACCTTTCTCCTCTGCGATTGTCTGGATTTTCTGACCGTGTTCATCTGTACCTGTCAGAAATCTTACATCGTATCCGCTCAGACGCTTGAATCTTGCCATTGCGTCAGCCATAACAGTGCAATAAGTATGTCCTATATGAAGGTTTGCACTCGGATAATATATAGGTGTTGTTATATAATATGTTCCCTTTTTTTCTGTCATTTCTGGGATTCTCCTTTCGTAACCTGCCGAATGGGGCAGAGCTTTCTACTTTATAGGATAACACACTTCGACTGTTATAGTCAATTGAAGTACAAAGTTTTCCAAGGTCTTTTCTCGGGTCTTTGGCCGCTTCCGACAAGCCTACCGCCTGAACAAAGTCTCGTAAGCCGATATACATTTATCTGCTATACAAACAATCCAAGCCTCCCTTGATTTTGGAAACTTTCCGATATTCAAAGGCCACATGTGAGACTCTATTACCTTATTTACTTTCGGATCCGTATGAAAATGTTTCTCAGCATTCACGCTTGCAGTCTTTGCATGATGAAACCCATGCAATCTATGGCTTCCGTCATCTTCTCGGTGCCAGTCATACAGATAAAAATCGTGAAGCATTGCAGCTGTAATAAGCACCTTCAGATCAGAATGCAAAGACAGATACTTGTTCAGCTTGTAGCTCAGTTTCGCAACGTTTTCACAATGCTCAAAAGTCGAAACCTTCCCGTGTTGAATATATTTTTTCATTTCATGTACCTTACTGTCAGCCTCAAGCTCTGAAAGTATATCATAAAACTCTTTTGAAAAATCCCTTTCGCTCATTTTTAATCCCTTTTCTCTGTCCAAACAAAAATCCGCACCTCACGATGCGGATTTTTTAGACTTTAATTTTTGGTTCGCGTTGTTTCGCGTTTTCTATTCCAGGTCTTCGTCAGCCCAGTCATCGTTTGACCATTCTTCTTCAGGCCAGTCTTCGTTGACAAATATTTTCTTCATTATTCTGTCCATACCTGCAACAAGTGTTACACCTGCAACAAAACCAACCCCCAGAATTGTTATACCTGCCTTTGCTACGCTTCCCAGCTTAGCATTATCTTTTTCTTTCTTGTCTTTTATTTCTTTTTCTGTTAATCCGGCTTTTCCCATGATATTTCCCTCCGAGTTTCAGTTCACTCTTACCTGTAGGTTCTTGTATTCATATAGGTCACAATAAGGTCTGCAGCCTCTTCTTCTGTAATATAACTGCTGTTTATTGCAAGATTGTAGTTCGAATACTGTCCCCATTTCTGAGATGTATGATAGTTATAATAATTAGCTCTTGCCTTGTCGTAGTCTCTGATCTTGTTCTCTACTTTGGCAGGAACATCTCCGTAAACTTCGATGCATCTTTTGATTCTATCTTCAAGTTCTGCATGGATGAATATGTTAGTAACACCCGGCATGTCCTTCAGAACGTAATCAGCGCATCTTCCGATTATAACGCCTTCGTTTGTTTCACCAATCTGTTTGATTATATCAAACTGAGTAATGAAAAGCTGCTCGTTCATAGAGATTGGTTCAGCGGTTAAACCATCACCGAAAGTCATAGCTGATGCGAAGCTGTATGAGAAGCTGCTCTTTGCTCTAAGTTCAGCAGTCTCTACAATTTCTCTGGACAGCCCACTCTTTTCTACTGCCATGTCAATAATCTCTTTGTCGTAAAATGGCAATCCCTGTTTTTCGGCAACCAGCTTACCTATGATTCTGCCGCCGCTGCCGTACTCTCTGCTGATTGTAATTAAACGTCTCATATCTAACACTCCTCTGCTTCGTTTGTATATAACTATTATATACCAAAATTCAGACAAAAGAAACTAAAATGTGTTTCCTGCCTGAATTCTGAGTTTTGTTTTAGATTTTTATTCCTGACACTCTTCGAACTGCGAATTATACAAGTCTGCATAGAATCCGCCCTTTTCCAAAAGTTCTTCGTGATTGCCCTGTTCTATAATATCCCCGTCTTTCATAACAAGAATCAAATCTGCATTCTTGATTGTGGAAAGTCTATGGGCAATAATGAAGCTTGTTCTTCCCATTGCAAGGTTGTCCATTGCCTTCTGGATTCTTTCTTCAGTTCTTGTATCAACGGAAGATGTCGCCTCGTCAAGAATCATTACTCGGGGATCTGCCAAAATAGCACGGGCAATAGTCAAAAGCTGCTTCTGTCCCTGTGAAACGTTGGTTGCGTCTTCGTTCAGTTCCATATCGTAGCCACCCGGAAGCGTTCTGATAAAGTGATCCGCATAAGCCGCCTTTGCTGCAGCAACTACCTCTTCGTCTGTGGCATCAGGTCTTCCGTATCTAATATTTTCTTTTATGCTCGCCTTGTAAAGCCAAGTATCCTGAAGAACCATGCCAAAGTTTTCTCTGAGCTGATGTCTTTCGTACTTTCTGATATCAACCCCGTCAAGCTTAATACTTCCTTTGTTCACGTCATAGAAACGCATCAAAAGTTTTACAATTGTTGTTTTGCCGGCTCCCGTAGGACCTACTATTGCGATTTTTTGTCCCGGTTTTACGGATGCACTGAAATCGTTAATTACCGTTTTGTCTTCTGTATAGCCAAAGTTTACATGTTCAAAATCAACTGCCCCCTGTACGTTTTCCGGTGCAGGAAGAAGTTCATCTGCTTCTGTTTCCTCATCTTCTTCGAGGAATTCGAATACTCTTTCTGCTGCAGCTGTCATTGACTGCACCTGGTTAATAACCTGGGCAATCTGCTGAAGCGGCTGTGTAAAACTCTTTACATACTGGATGAAGGCCTGAATGTCACCAATTCCGATATTGCCTTTTATTGCAAGAAGACCTCCGGATATTGCAACCGCACCATAGCCCATGTTGCCCACAAAGAACATCAGAGGCTGCATGAGTCCTGACATGAACTGTGACTTTTGGGCTGATTTATAGAGCATCCCATTCGTATTGTCAAATTCCGATTCGACGTCAGTTTCTTTGTTGAAAGCCTTGATTACAAGATGTCCGGCATAAGTTTCTTCTACAAGGCCATTGATTTCTCCAAGATATTTCTGCTGAGCACGGAAATATTTCTGAGAGAATTTTACTACTGTGGACATGAGAAGCGCCGAAATCGGAAGTATGATAACCGCAATCAGTGTCATCAGAGACGAAATTGAAAGCATCATGATAAACACACCGATAATCATCGTAACCGAAGTTATAATCTGAGTCACACTCTGGTTAAGTCCCATGCCGAGGGTATCTACGTCGTTTGTAATTCTCGAGAGAACTTCGCCGTAAGGTCTGCTCTCAAAATATTTCATCGGCATCCTGTTGATTTTTTCGGCTATTTCTCTTCTCATTCTGAAACAGATTTTCTGTGAGATTCCTGTCATAATCCATCCCTGAACAAAGGAGAACATAGCACTGATTATGTAAAGTCCAAGGGTGAAGAGCAGGATTTTGCCGATTTTGTCAAAGTCTATGGCTCCCGTTCCTTGTATTTTTCTCATCAGTCCTTCTGCGATTTCTGTAGTTGCGTGGCCCATAACCTTAGGTCCCAGAACTGAGAATGCAGTTGAGAATATGGCAAAGATGATCACAAGCAATATAGCAAATTTATAGCGACCGATATATTTCAGAAGCTTAGCGAAGGAGCCACGGAAATTCTTTGCTTTTTCTCCCGGCATTCCGGCACGCATAGGTCCGCCCATTCTTCTTGGAGGTCTTGGAGCCTGACCGGCTCTGTTTTCGTTCATGCTACTCATCATCCTCACCTCCTATTCCAAGTTCTTTTGCAGACATCTGTGATTTTGCAATCTGTCTGTAAACATCGCAAGACTTGAGAAGTTCTTCGTGAGTTCCCGCTCCCACAATCATTCCATCGTCAATTACCAATATATTATCAGCATGAAGTATTGTGCTGATTCTCTGAGCAACTATAATTTCTGTTGCATTTTTTACATGATCCGAAAGGGCTTTTCTTAAGTTTGCATCAGTTTTCATGTCAAGAGCAGAAAAGCTGTCGTCAAATACATAGATTTGCGGATTCTTTGCTATAGCTCTTGCAATAGCAAGTCTCTGTTTCTGTCCGCCGGAAACGTTGCTTCCACCCTGAGCAATAGGACTTTCGTATTTTTCTTTTTTGTCCTGGATGAATTCTTCCGCTTGAGCAATTCTTGCAGCTTCTGCAATTTCGGAATCAGAAGCATCTTTTTTGCCGAATCTCAGGTTGCTTGCAATAGTTCCGGAAAACAGCACGCCCTTTTGCGGTACGAAGCCTATCATATCTCTGAGATCTGACATTTTCATGCTTCTAATATCCGTTCCGTCAACTGTGATTTCACCGCCTGTAACATCGTAGAATCTAGGGATCAGGTTAACCAGCGTACTTTTTCCGCTTCCTGTACTTCCTATGATTGCAGTCACTTTGCCCGGCTCAGCCTTGAATGAAATATTTTCCAAAACATCAGCTTCTGCGCCAGGATATCTGAATGATACATTCTTAAATTCGAGAACACCTTTTGGTGCATCCACTTTAACGGTTTCTTCTTTGTCCATTATTGAGCTCTGAGTTCTGATTACCTCATCGATTCTCGATGCTGCAACCCCTGCTCTCGGAAGCATAATTGACATTGCCGTAATCATGATAAATGACATCACAATCTGCATTGAGTACATGATAAAAGCTGTCATGGCGCCAACCTGAAGATTTCCTGTATCGATTCTGTGAGCTCCGACCCATGTTATTGCTATAATCAAGCAGTACATTATGAGCATCATAGAAGGCATCATAAATGTCATTACCCTGTTTGTAAACAGCTGTGTCTTCTTGAGGTCTTTGTTCGCGTCATCAAAGCGGGCTTCTTCTGCCTTTTCCTGACCAAAGGCTCTTATTACAGGAAGTCCTGTCAATATTTCTCTAGAAACCAGATTCATTCTGTCAACGAGATCCTGCATTTTCTTGAACTTAGGCATTGCAAGCTTCATGAGGGTCATCATAACAGCCATAATTACAGCTATTCCAAGGGCTACAACCCAGCCCATATTTGCCTTTGTTGCTGCAACCTTGTAGATTCCTCCAAGACCGATAATTGGCGCATAAAGAATCATTCTCAGCATTACGACAGTAACCATCTGAACCTGCTGAACGTCATTTGTACTTCTCGTAATCAGCGAAGCCGTAGAGAACTGATCGATTTCCGAGTTGGAAAATCCCACCACATTCTTAAACACTGAGGCACGCATATCACGTCCGACTCCCGCACCTACAACTGATGCAAAGTAAGAAACCGCTGCCGCAACTACAAACATCAAAGCAGCCATGAGGAACATTCTGAATCCGGACTTCCACAAGTAGGCAGTCTGAACCTTATCTACATCAATACCTGCCTCTGCACTACAGGATTTTGCATATGAAATCCCCATGGACATCATAGTTTCCGAGCCGACTTTTTCTATGCTCTTCTCCAAATTTGTTCTGGAATCCTTAATCAGGTCCTCTGACATTGTTCCATCGTTTATCTTTGCCATCATCATAGGTCTCATGTCAACATATGTGATAGTCTTGCCCTTTTCGTTTTCTGCCTCAAAGGTAGTAACATCAAAGTTCATAAGTCTTTCTAGGTCCGCAAGGGAATAATCGTCAATCTTGTCCGCCATTGGTGCAGTCTGAGGATTCTGTTTCATCGTATCTTTTACGATTTCTTTAAACTGGCTGACAGTCATATGGCCTAGCTGATTAGTCAAAACTATAGGAACAAGGAGCTCCTCATCAAGCTTATCAAGTTCATCTTCATCTGCCTTCAGTACATAGAGATCCCCATCCTGCTTATATGCACTCTGCCATTTTGACTTTTCCTTGTCTGTCATAAAAATCTGAGCTTCTCCGTACTCAGTTTTTGTTATTTTCTCCGGCAATATATGTGTAATACCGCTGTTTTGAATACCCGTATCGATTATGTCCGATGTGTACTGAGGAAGCGCCAGGTCACAATAAGCCTGCACAATCAACAGCACGAATATCAGAGCCACAAACTTCTTGTACGGTTTCAAATTCTTCAAAATTCTCTTCACCGTCTATTCTCCTTTAACTTTTGATTTATTTCTTGCCTTTTCGGCAGTTACAGTATGATTTATTCTGAATTTCATCCCCGCAACAGGCAATTTGTTTCTCTAGCTCAGCCTTTGAAACTTGTGCAAATTCCCTAAGGGTATCTATCAGCTGCTCTGTCTTTTCCTTTCCCATGGTGTCAAAAACCCTCTCAGCAAAGTCTCGCAAAACAACTTCGCCTCTATCAAGCACATCTTCCCCCTTGTCAGTAAGCTCCACAATCATATTTCTTCTGTCTGTCGTATCGATACTTCTCACCAGAAGCTCAGCATCCTCCAGATTTCTCATGACCCTGGATACCGCAGGAGGCGGAATATGCATCGCCCTTACAACATCCGAAATTCTAACGATTTCAAGTTCTTCCTCACACCTTGCAATATTATCAAGAACATCAAACTCCAGTCCTGTCAGATCCGGAATTATAGATGTGAACTTAATCTTTCGGATTTCACGCATTATCTCATATAACTCTCTGTGATAATCTCTCATTTCCAGTCCTTTCACACTAGCAAACATTATACTCAAAAATAATTAACATTGTTAATTATTCCTAGGTGAATATATTACACCCTTTTGCATATACAGTCAATGTAAATAGAGGTGATAATTTGTGGTTTTTTTGTGAAAACGAAAAAGGGAAGGGACTGAACCATGGGTTCAGTCCCTTCCCTTTCTTATATCGTCATCAAAACTGTTTTATTTAATTCTATCTGCATTCCAAAATGATCTTGAGAACACTATCAGGATTGCATACATTTCCAGTCTTCCTGCCATCATCAGAAGTGATGCATACAGTTTTCCCGGTGCTGAGAAGGCACCGTAATATGCTCCCGATGTCAATCCAAAACCGACTCCGGTATTTGTGAACAGAGCCATAGGCGCTGTAATTGTTGTTTCCATATCGAAGTTTTCCAATGACAAAACAACGCATGAGAACAGGTATATTGCTGTAAACAGCAGAATGAATGTAGAAATCGAAGAAGCATTCTGCGCACTTACAGGCCTTTTCTTTATCATAATAGGTCTGATTGCCTGAGGATGTATTCTCTTGTACATTCCGCGATGGATAAGTTTCATGTAAATAGCAGCTCTGATTACTTTGATTCCTCCGCTTGTTGAATTTGCGCATCCGCCTATAATCATAAGCGTAAACAGTACAACCTTGCACACCGACGGCCAGGTTTCAACATTTTCTATAGCGATTCCGCTGGTGGTACCAAAAGATACCGCACCTGCCGCCGCATCAATCAGTGCTGAACCGAAACTGTCACTACGACCTTCTAGCATCAGCATAAATGCAATGAACAAAGACGCTATAGCGATTATCATCAGAAATATTCTAAGCTCGTAATCTCTGAACACTTCTCTTACCTTACCTTCTCTGAGCTTGATGAAAAGAATAAAGTTCAGAGATGCAATTACAGAAAAAATTATAAGTACTGTCTTAACGTATGGAGTGAAATAAATGCTCACACAGTCGCGGTAGTCCATAACACCTGCCGTGCTGACAGATGACATAGTATTTACCAACGCGTCAAAGAAAGGTACATCCCCTGCCATAAGAAGCACCAGCTCTATAATGCTGATCAGAATATACACACCATAAAGCACCTTTGCTGTATCCAGCATTCTTGGCTTTGCCTTTTCTAGAGTCGGCCCCGGAATCTCGGCATTTGCCATCTTCTGACCCTCAACTCCCAAAACCGACATAATGAGAATTGCCAGAAGCACTACCCCCATACCGCCGAGCCAGTTAGAAGTCGCCTTCCAGAGAATCAGTGATTTCGGCACCGTATCTATATCGATTACCCAGGCACTGCTTGTAGTCCAGGACGCAACCGATTCGAATATACTGTCTGACAGGCTGTATCCTGAATTTGAAAGCCAGTAAGGGAAAATACTCATTGTAATAGTAGTAAGCCAGCAAACAAGCACCACATAGTAGCTTTCTCTGATTCTTATTTTTATCTTATGCTTTCTTGTAGCAAAAGACCCTGCCGCTCCAAACATAACGCCTATAAACGATGTGACACAAAGCGCCCACGCTGCATCGTACTCCTCCAGAAAAATAGCACAAAACGCAGCCGGAACCATGGCAACACCTTCAAGCATGCAGATGATTGCAACAAGTTTTCCTATGAATTTGTGATTAAATGTCAACTTTTGTATTTTTTTCATATCTGTTAATTAATCCTTTTATACTCTGTTGGAGTTCCAGTACTTTCTCGAGAAAAGCATGAAGAACGTGAACAGTTCAAGTCTTCCTGCTATCATCAGAAGCCCCAGTACAGTCTTGGAGAAGTCCGAGAAAATGCTGAAATTCATGGTAGGTCCCACCAGATTGAATCCCGGTCCCACATTGCTCAGGCAAGTAAGTACCGAAGAGAAACAGGTTACAATATCAAAGCCTTCAAAAGAGATTACAAGTGTTCCCGCAAACAAAATCAATATGTAGAAGAATATGAAGTTTACAATGTTAGTTATAACACTCTGAGAAACTCCACGCTTGTTTATGGAAAATTCCGCAACTCTCTTTGGGTGAAGCTTCATGAAGAAACCCCTCTTTACAAACTTGATTGCAACAAGAATTCTGATGATTTTGATGCCGCCTCCGGTAGAAGACGAGCAAGCTCCCGTTATCATTATAAGGAGTATAAGTGTCTTACAAAATGCAGGCCACAGGTCAAAGTCAGCAGTCATAAATCCCGTAGTGGTTATTACAGATACCGTCTGGAATGCTGAATCTCTTATGCATTTTCCCAGGTTTGTATAATTTCCCTGAGTCATAAGATTCATAACCATAAGCACTATAGCCCCCAGAATAAGGAAGAAATAGAGTCTGAACTCCTCGTCCTTAAAGAAGTCTCTAACCTTCCCCCTCACTAGAAGGAAGAACAGGTTAAAGTTCACTCCGCACAGGAACATGAATATTATGATAACCCACTGAATATAAGAGCTTGTAAAATGTGCAATACTGTTATTGTATGTTGAGAATCCGCCCGTTCCGACAGTACTGAAGGAATGCACCAGCGAATCATAAAAACTCATTCCTCCCAGCTTGAGGAAAAACGTTTCCGCAACCGTAAAAATGATATACAGCACGTACAGATTCCTTGAGTTGTCCGAAAAACGCGCCGATATCTTGGTCAAAGTAGGTCCCGGTGTTTCAGCACTTGCAACAATCTGACCGCTTATACCGATTGATGGCAGAAGTGCAGTGGCAAGAACGATAATTCCCATGCCGCCGAGCCAGTGAGTAAAGGAACGCCAAAAAAGCATGGACTTTGGCAAGCCCTCAATCACCGTAAGGATAGAAGCTCCCGTAGTTGAAAATCCTGAACAAACTTCGAAAAAAGCATCGAAAGGATTAGGTATCGTTCCGGAAATGCAAAGAGGCACTGCCCCGATAATAGATGCGAAAAGCCATGCAAAAGCTACGATAATATATCCGTCTCTTGCCTTTGTTTTCACCTCACGGCTGAATATCTTGGTTATTGCAAACCCCGCTACAATACATGGAATCAGAGTCACAAGAAAGCAAAATGCCTCCCGGTTCTCTCCGTATATAAGCCCAACTGCAAAAGTCGGGATTAAACTCAATCCCAGCACAATAAGCAGCACACCCATCATTTTTGTAACACAGTAGAAATTAACAGTAATTCCACCTTTGTTATTAAAATTAATTCTCATTTTTCTCCTAAACTATCTGTTTTTCAAAAGTTTTTCCAGGTCATTGATTTCTGCAAGAAGACAGAAAATCAGCACACGGTCGTTGAGCTGAATTCTTGTATTTCCATCCGGAATTATCACTTCGTGTCCTCTGTGAATAGTTGCAATAATCACACCTTCAGGAAGGTTCAGCTCACTGAGAGGAACATCCAGCATCTTCATGTCTCTGTTTGCGATTACTTCGATGATTTCGGCCTGGCCCTGGATAAGCAGTGAAGAGATAATTCTCTTGTCACCCTGAATTATATTGAATATGTGTCCCGTTGTGATATCAAGAGGGTTAAGAACAACGTCAACACCCATCTTTTCAATCAGCCCGGAGTAGCTTTCTCTGCTGACCTTGGATATTACATCTTCGATTCCTCTGTGCTTTGCTGTCAGAGCAAGAAGAAGGTTTTCCTCGTCATATCCTGTTGCAGTAACGAAAGCATCCATTTCGTCAAGGTTTTCTTCTTCCAGAAGTTCTATATCTGTTCCGTCACCGTTCAGAACCATAACATTAGTCATGTGAGTTGACAGGTAACGACATCTTTCGAGGCTCTTTTCGATCAGTTTAACGGCAACACCGAATTCAGCCAGTTTTTCAGCAAGATAATATCCGGTCTTTCCACCACCAATGATCATGACCTTCTGAAGGTCTGTATATTTTCCCCTTACATGCACTTTTTTGTTCAGTGCGATGATTCTTTCTTTTTCTCCCACAACAAAGAGGAAGTCATCTTCCTGGATGTGGTCGGAACCATGAGGAATTATAACTTTTCCGTTTCTTGAAATTGCAGCAATCAGCATTCCGGAAAGGACTTTTCTCACATCTGTGATTTCCATTCCCACAAGCTCCTTCTTGCGGTTTGCTCTGAACTCAATCAGCGCCATTTTTCCGCTTGTGAACATACCGTTGCTCAAAGTGTATTTTTCTATCAGATATTTGTATATTTCTGTTGTAATCGAAAGGTCAGGGTTGACTATGTAGTCAATATCCATATTTTCCTTTATGAATTCGAAATGTTTCATGTATTCCGGTTCTCTGACTCTGGCAATTACACGCTTGCAGCCAATCTTTTTGGCAAATGAAGCTATGATAATGTTCGCTTCATCGCTTCCTGTTGTAGCCAGAAGGTAATCAAAAGATTTGATTCCCATGTCTTTGAGAACATTGATGCTTCGCGGATCTCCGTGAACAGGCAGTATATCAAGCTGCTGTGAAAGTCTATCAAGTTTTGCCTCGTCACGATCCACGAGAGTTATAGAATAATCTCCGCCTGCCAGAGCTTCGCATACCTTTACGCCAAGCTTGCCGGCACCTACAATTGCAATTTTCATATTTCTTTAATTTCCTTTTTCACTCCAAAGCCAGCGAACGCAAAATGCTACCGCTGGCCCTAAAATTGTTCTTATTTGTTAAATGTGTCATATATTGCGTTAATCGCTTTGTTGAAGTCTCTGTTATTTACTCCCACAATAATATTGATTTCGCTTGATCCCTGGTCAATCATACGAATGTTGATTTCTGCCTCTGCAAGTGCAGTAAACAGCGCCGCGGATACACCGGGTCTTCTGTTCATTCCGCAACCAACTGTAGCAATCAGTGCGATGTCATCGGAAACTTCCATGCTGTCAGGGTTAAGCTGATGTCTGAATGCTTCAAGAAGCTCATCGAGTCTTCCATCTATGCTTTCGTTTGATACAATAACAGAAACAGTGTCTATACCGCTTGGCAGATGCTCAAAGCTGATATCGAAGTCTTCTAAGATTGCCAGAATTCTTCTTACGAATCCGCGCTCGTAGCTCATCATATTCTTGTATATTGCAATAACCGTAAAATCCTTCTTGCCGGCAATACCTGTTATTACATTAGTGTTTGTTTCGTCATGTTCAGCAGTAATAACAGTACCAGGGTCTTCAGAATGGTTAGTGTTCTTGATATTGATTGGAATATTAGCCATTCTTGCAGGATAAATCGCATCCTCATGAAGAACCGAAGCTCCCATGTATGAAAGTTCTCTGAGTTCTTTGTAAGAAATCTTGTGAATAGGCTTTGCATTTTTTACAATTCTTGGGTCTGCCATCAGGAATCCGGACACATCTGTCCAGTTTTCGTAAACGTCAGCGCCTACAGCTCTTGCAACAAGAGAACCTGTAATATCAGAACCGCCTCTTGTAAATGTAGTTACTTTGCCGGTTTCTATATTAGTTCCGTAAAATCCCGGTAAAACAGCACGTTCGTGTTTTGCCAGCTCTTCTCTGAGCGCCTTGTCAGTGTCAGCCTGAAGAAGTCTTCCCTTATTATCAAAGAGAATAAGTCCTTCCGTATCAACAAAATCGTAACCCAGGTAGTCTGCAATAAGCATTGCGTTCAGATATTCTCCGCGGCTTGCCATATAATCTGATGTACATCCTGCCTTCAGGTTGTTTCTGATTCTTTCAAATTCTGTTTCCATGTCAACACTGTCTGCTTTTAGATTCGCTCTTAGAGCAAGAAATCTGTCCACAACAACCTGAAACAGCTGATCGTAAGGAAGATTGTGATCTCTGTGTGCCTTGCAAAGGTACAGAAGATCCGTCATCTTGTTATCTTCTTCAAATCTTTTTCCAGGTGCAGATACGACGATATATTTTCTGTCATCGTCTGCACTTATGATTTCTCTTGTTTTGTTAAGCTGTATTGCGTCGGCTACAGATGAGCCTCCGAATTTTGCAACTTTGATTCCCAATGGAACCACCTCCCACCATCATGATAATCCAGCAAAATGCCGGTCTTTTACTTGAGTTCAGCTTTTAGCTCATCAACCTTGTCAAGATGTTCCCATGTAAGGTCAATGTCTGTTCTTCCAAAATGTCCGTATGCCGCAGTCTGTCTGTAGATAGGTCTTCTGAGATCCAGATCTCTGATGATTGCTGCAGGTCTGAAGTCAAAGTGTCTGTCTACGATGTCTGCGATTTCTTCGTCAGCCAGCTTTCCTGTACCAAAAGTGTCAACCATAATTGAAACAGGCTTAGCAACACCGATAGCATAAGCAAGCTGAATTTCGCATTTGTCAGCAAGTCCTGCCGCTACGATATTTTTTGCAGCATATCTTGCAGCATATGATGCGGAACGGTCTACCTTAGTAGGGTCTTTTCCTGAGAATGCACCGCCGCCGTGTCTTGCATATCCGCCATATGTATCTACAATTATTTTTCTTCCTGTAAGTCCGGAGTCTCCGTTAGGTCCACCGATTACGAATCTGCCTGTTGGATTTACGAAATATTTTGTTTCGGCATCCAGAAGTTCTGCCGGAATAACAGGTGTAATAACGTGTTTAATCAGGTCTTCTCTAATCTGTTCCTGAGTAACATCAGGATCATGCTGTGTAGAAATAAGAACTGTGTCTATTCTCTTAACCTTGTCTCCGTCATATTCAACTGTAACCTGAGTTTTTCCGTCCGGTCTGAGGTATGTCAGAGTCTTGTTCTTTCTTACTTCTGTAAGTCTTAGCGCCAGCTTGTGAGCAAAAGCGATAGGCATAGGCATAAGTTCAGGTGTTTCGTTACATGCATAACCAAACATGATACCCTGATCTCCCGCACCGATAGTATCAATCTGGTCATCTAGTGTTCCTTCCTTGTATTCCAGAGCCTTGTCAACACCCATAGCTATGTCACCTGACTGTTCGTCTATTGCAGTAAGTACAGCACATGTGTTTCCGTCAAAGCCGTATTTAGCTCTGTCATAACCGATGTCTGTAATAACTTCTCTTGCGATTTTTGGGATGTCGATGTAACAGTTTGTGCTAATTTCTCCCATTAACATTGCATATCCTGTAGTTGTAGTAGTCTCACATGCTACTCTTCCGTATGGATCCTGCGCCAGAATTGCGTCAAGCACCGCGTCTGAAATCTGGTCGCAGATTTTGTCAGGATGCCCTTCAGTAACTGATTCTGATGTGAACAACTTTTTCATTTATGTATTCTCCCTTCTTATCCTAAATCCCCATCAAAGGAAAAAAGCCTTTTCTGTATAAAAAAAAGAAAAGGCTTGATATCTCAAAGTATCATTCCTCATCTTTCAGAAATAAATATTCTGTAGGATGTAGCACCTTCTGGCCTATGTCAGGCACACAGGTTGCCGGGCATCTTAGGGCCTATTCCCTCCGCCGCTCTCGATAAGGATTACATACATAGATTATACTATTATTGCAAACTTTGTCAATCATTATTATAATGGAATACAGGACTATTTAAGATATTTTTTTGTATAATAATCCACAGTTAAAGTTTTCGAAAAATAACAAGAAAAACGAGGTGGTAAAATGCCCGATAAACCGGTATTTTCAGTGATTGAAGGGGGTCTTTCCCCATCAAAGAAAAAAGAAAAGCATGCGCTCAGAGAAGAAGCCCACAGCATAACCGATATGACACCAAAAAATTCTCCCCAAAAAAAGTCAGAAATACCTCCCGGCAAATTTAAAAGTGCAGAAGCAACAAGGTCAAGACTCATGGGAGTTATCGGAATGCATATCACATGCACTTATGATGATCCCTACCGAGAAATTCACCATCTCCTCTATCTTGATGCAGAAGAATACGGAATTGACAATTACGAAGTTCTTTTCACTACAGACCGGGAAGAAATAGAAGAAAGAAAAAGCGCACTCTTCGGTGGTCTCGGGGAGCCCTGGGTTGATATCACAGAAAAAGGCGCCATGTATCTTCTGAACTTCCACAAGGAGATAAATTTTGCAAGCAGTCTTGAGTTTCCGGAAATCTTCGCAGAAAGCTACGCAATTAAAATCGAGCCTGTTTCCCTTAGCGAGGAAGAAATTGCCGAAACCTATAATGCGATATGTGTTCCGATAAACTCGGATATGCAGCTTTGCAACTACTATATAATGAGGCTTTGCGGAATGGACTTTGAAATTAGTGACAGACTTAGAAGCCCAGAGGGACACTTTGACAGCCTTCCTGTAGAATTCCCGGCGGCTCTTTGTTCGAACACTATAGAACCCGATGACAAAGAAGACCACTCATACATATGTGAATCTCTGATTTCGGTAGAAGACGACTTTTGTCTCACCGTATCGAGAATTAAGACAGACGGGAAAAAAGTCACATACTTTGAGGTTACATCGACTAATGCGATCAGCAGCAAAGAAGCTTCTATGATTATGAAGAAGCATGATTACATCATACTCACAACCCTTGCGGATAACTCGCCGAAGTTCAGAGAAAAAACAAAAAAAGCACTTGCCTCTGTTTTCAAAACCATGACCTTTTCGGAATATGACAATGCAGATTTTATGATGGTGTTTAATAACAATAACGCTCACGTGAACAAACTTCACTACAGAATCGACAATGATCTTTTTGGAATGATTTTTTACACTCACGACGGTGAAATTGTTATAAGCGCGGCAAGTCCCATAAAAGCCGAAATGCTCAAAAACAAAATCGAAGAAGCAGAAGTTGCCATCATGATAGAGGGAAGCATTTCCTTCGACCGCCCGGTTATGGCATCATTTCTGCAGTCAGGTATTCCAAGCTTTGCTATGTTTCTTGCAAACCTTGAAGACTTTTAGAAAACAAAAATTTCTTTTTTAGGATAACTTGTTCTTTTTTTGGAGCGCCGGTTAGAGGTGACTTTTCAACATACCCAAAATGTGTATTTTTAAACAACGCGGACACTTTTCCACAGAAAATCAAAAAATCGTATACAATCTTTTGCACAGGGTTACGAGGATAACTTTTTTAAGTAAAATCCCTATATTTCAATATTTAACGGTTATTTTTGATTTGTCAAGAGTGAACTTATCCACAATGTTATTAGCGTATCCTAACTCAACTGTGTTCGCATGTGGAAAAATATATGTTCTTGTGCAAAAGCTTCTCTTTATCGCACAATTCGCTAATTTTTTTACATTTTGTTCGCAAAGGAGGACAATATGAATACTATCAGACTTTTCAAAAGTGACGTATATCTCAAGGAATCAACGGCCGTAATTACAAGCATCAAAAGCCTTGATAACAAAACTCTTCTTACATTCGACCGTACGATTTTCTTTCCTGTGGGAGGTGGACAGACCTGCGATACAGGAACCCTTACCGGCAAAGCTGAGGGCAGCCGCACCTTTAATATCTCGGATGTTTACGAATATGAAGACGAAATTCTTCACGAAGCCGACGATTTTGATGGTTCTCTAGCTGAAGGCGATGAGGTTATCCTAAGACTTGACTGGGCAAGAAGATTTGACAATATGCAAAGACACTGCGGAGAGCACATCTTGTCAGGCGTTTTCTTTGAACTTTTCGGCGGAGTAAACCGCGGTTTTCATATGGGAGACGAATACATGACTGTAGACATCAGTCTGGAAGCCAAGCCCGAATTTACAGCCATCACATGGGAAATGGCAAAAGAAGCAGAGCTCATGACAAACAACGTCATCTGGCAGAACCTGCCGGTAGTGACAACTCACTTTGATACCAGAGAAGAAGCCGAAAAACAGCCCCTGCGAAAGGCTTTGGCACTAGAAAAAGACATTACAATCGTTCGCATCGGAGATCCAGAAAAACCGGCTGATGCCGTTGCATGCTGCGGAACACATCCATCACACTCCGGTCAGGTCGGAATGCTAAAAATATACAAAGTAGAACCGAACAAAGGCATGTTCAGAATCTACTTCGAAGCAGGCGAAAGAGCATACAAACAGTATCAGCAAAGATTCGACATACTCACAGAACTGGAAAGAGATTTATCCGCGGGATATGCAGACCTTCTGGAAAAATACAATACGAGAAAAGAAAAGACAAGCGCCCTGAGAGATAGACTGTATCACTTATCCAAGGCAACAGTGGCAAAGGAAATTGAAGAGATAAAAAAAGAATTATCCACAAGCAAATATGCGGATACTATTTTTGTAAAAGAATATGATTATCTGACCATCGACGACCTTCTGGAAATCGCAAAGGGTTTGGAGGGAGAAATTCCAAAAATAGTTTTCCTTGTTCATGCAGACACATGCACAGCACTTATGCTTTCCGATACACTGGACTGTGGAAAACTCATCAAAGAAAATGCTTCCGTTTACGAAGGAAAAGGCGGCGGAAGAAAAACAAATGCAAGAGCGATTTTCCCAAATCATGAAAACCTCATGATGTTTACGGATGCCATAGAAAAACTGACAAGATAACAACTTCACGATTGATTCGCTACCTGAAATTTCTTGTTTCGGCGCGGTTAGCGGCGTCTAAGTGCCGATCCCGGGGCGATTAGTGCCACCTAACTCCTTGTTTCGGCGCGGTTAGTGTTGCCTAACTCGGTGTCCGAAGGAAGTTAGTGTCGCCTAACTCAGCGCTATCCGTAAAAATGCCAATTTGCGCTTACATT
>CALHKP010000009.1 GCA_938034165.1 uncultured Clostridia bacterium
TTGTTCCGATGTTAATATGAGGTTTTGTTCTCTCAAATTTCTGTTTTGCCATCTTAAGTATCCTCCTTATTTAGGGTTATATCTTATTTTAATTATTTACTTGCGTTGATTTTTTCAACTAAGCTATCAGGTAATTTTTCGAAGTGGTCGAACTGCATTACGTATACACCTCTACCCTGAGTCTTTGATCTAAGGTCAGTTGCATAACCGAACATTTCTGAAAGTGGTACCATACCTCTAACCGCTACTGCTCCGTTGTTCATGTCTGAACCTTCGATTCTACCTCTTCTTGAAGAAATATCACCGATAACGTCTCCCATGTATTCTTCAGGAACTGTTACTTCTACCTTGAAGATAGGTTCAAGAAGAACTGGTTTTGCTTTCTTAGCTGCTTCTCTGAATGCCATTGATGCTGCAATCTTAAATGCCATTTCAGATGAGTCAACTTCGTGGTATGAACCGTCGTACAGTTCAACACCAATGTCTACTACCTGATATCCTGCAATTGGACCTGTTTCCATAGCTTCTTTGATACCGTCTTCAATCTTAGGAATGAATTCCTTAGGAATTGCACCACCAACGATTGAGTTAACGAATTCGAATCCTGAACCAGGTTCTTTTGGATATACCTTAATCTTAACGTGACCGTACTGACCGTGACCACCTGACTGCTTAGCATACTTGTGATCAACATCAGCTGTAGTAGTGATAGTTTCTTTGTAGGATACCTGAGGTTTACCTACGTTAGCTTCTACCTTGAATTCACGAAGAAGTCTGTCTACGATAATTTCCAGGTGAAGTTCTCCCATACCTGCGATAATTGTCTGACCTGTTTCTTCGTTTGTGTATGTCTTGAAAGTTGGGTCTTCTTCTGCAAGTTTTGCAAGTGCGATACCCATCTTTTCCTGACCGGCCTTAGTCTTAGGCTCGATTGCGATTTCGATTACAGGATCTGGGAATTCCATTGATTCAAGAATGATTTCATTCTTTTCGTCACAGAGAGTGTCTCCTGTAGTTGCATCTTTAAGACCTACTGCAGCAGCGATATCTCCTGCGTAAACCTTGTCGATTTCTTCTCTCTTATTAGCATGCATCTGAAGAATTCTTCCGATTCTGCCTTTCTTTCCCTTTGTTGAGTTGTAAACATATGAACCTGATTCAAGTGTTCCTGAGTAAACTCTGAAGAACGCAAGCTTACCAACATATGGGTCAGCCATGATTTTGAATGCAAGCGCTGAGAATGGTGCATCGTCTGATGCGATTCTTTCATCTTCTTCTCCTGTGTCTGGATTGATACCCTTGATTGCAGGAATGTCAAGTGGTGATGGCATATAGTCAAGTACTGCGTCCAGCATCATCTGAACACCCTTGTTTCTGTATGCAGAACCGCAAAGCATTGGAATCATCTGACATGCGATAGTCTGTTCTCTGATAGTCTTCTTGATTTCTTCTATAGTCAGTTCTTCACCTTCTAAGAATTTCATCATAAGTTCTTCGTCGCATTCAGCTACTGATTCGATAAGCTTTTCTCTCCATTCAGTTGCTTCGTCCATCATATCTTCAGGAATATCAGTGATATCGAACTCCTGACCTAATTCATCTTTGTAAATTTCAGCTTTCATTTCAATCAGGTCAATGATACCTACAAAAGTATCTTCTTTTCCGATTGGTAACTGAATAGGTACAGCATTAGCTTTTAATCTGTCCTTTACCATGTCAACTACTCTAAAGAAGTTGGCTCCCAGGATATCCATTTTGTTTACGAATATCATTCTTGGAACTCCGTACTTTTCTGCCTGTCTCCAAACAGTTTCGGACTGTGGTTCTACACCGCCCTTTGCACAAAGTACAGTTACAGCTCCGTCAAGAACTCTAAGAGATCTTTCTACTTCAACAGTAAAGTCAACGTGGCCTGGAGTATCGATTATGTTAATTCTGTGACCTTTCCACTGAGCTGTTGTTGCCGCTGATGTGATTGTAATACCACGTTCCTGTTCCTGTTCCATCCAGTCCATTGTTGCAGAACCGTCGTGTGTTTCACCGATCTTGTGTGTTCTGCCTGTGTAGAACAGAATACGCTCAGTTGTAGTGGTTTTACCAGCGTCGATATGCGCCATGATACCGATATTTCTTGTTTTCGCTAATGGAAACTCTCTACCAGCCATTAAATTTCCTCCATTTCCCGTATAATAGTATAGTTATAAGTTGACTACCATCTGAAGTGTGCAAATGCCTTGTTAGCTTCTGCCATTCTATGAGTGTCTTCCTTCTTCTTAACTGATGCGCCAGTGTTATTAGCTGCATCCATTAATTCTTTAGCAAGTCTTTCAGCCATAGTCTTTTCGCCTCTTGCTCTTGTTGCTGCTGTCAGCCATCTAAGAGCCAGAGTCTGTCTTCTTTCTGGTCTTACTTCGATTGGAACCTGGTAGTTAGCACCACCGATTCTTCTTGCTTTAACTTCTAAAACCGGCATGATATTGCTCATTGCCTTTTCAAAAACTTCAAGTGCATCCTCACCTGTTACTTCAGCCATAGTGTTGAAAGCAGTGTAAACAATGTTCTGTGCTACACCCTTCTTACCATCAAGCATGATGCTGTTGATAAGCTTCGCAACAACTACGCTTCCGTATACTGGATCTGGAAGTACTTCTCGCTTTGGTACATTACCTTTTCTTGGCACTTCTCTTCCCTCCTCACGCAGTAATATCTTTTGATATTACCTGCACAATTATGTAATAACTTTTGTAATTGCACAACTCTCTTCACCCTATTTCTCACAGGATTACTCTGAACAACCCGGCAATTAATCTGGTTGCCCAGTCTCGTACGGGGGTACTCGACATAACTCATGTATGCCGCGGCGCTTAATAAATATATATATTAATTAAGGGCACAAATTCCCGATATTTTCTTTAGTTGAGTTTGAGCTTATTTGCTCTTTGGTCTCTTGGCACCGTATTTTGAACGAGCCTGGTTTCTGTTAGCTACACCTGCAGTATCAAGTGTACCTCTAACAATGTGGTATCTTACACCAGGGAGGTCCTTAACTCTTCCGCCTCTGATAAGTACAACACTGTGTTCCTGAAGGTTGTGACCGATACCAGGAATGTATGCTGTTACTTCGATACCGTTAGTCAGACGAACTCTGGCAACCTTTCTAAGAGCTGAATTAGGCTTCTTAGGTGTTACTGTCTTAACAGATGTGCACACGCCTCTCTTCTGTGGTGAGTTTGTGTCAGTTGCTGTTCTCTTAAGAGAGTTCATTCCTTTTCCTAATGCTGGAGCAGTTGACTTCTTAACAGCGCTTGTTCTGCCCTGACGTACTAATTGGTTGATAGTAGGCATTGGTTTCTCCTTTCTTTAAATATTATTTTTCATAGATAAATTGACCCTAATACATTATTAGGGTCAAATTACTTAAAACCAAAAATCAGTTTACCATAAATTTCCGTATTGTGCAATAGGAAACTTATTCAAAATCCAGAAAATCCGGCATTTTTTCAATTATTGCTGCAGCATCATCGTCCAAATCGTCATCAGCAGTATCGATTTCATCTACTTCTGTAATATTCAGTTCGTCTTCAGTTGCTGCATCCTCGTTCAGCATGTCTTCGTTTTCTTCGAAGTCCTCATCTTCTGCTTCTGCAAGGAACGAATCCATGTATTCCTGATTTTCGCCGTAGTCAAGTTTGATATTCTTGTATCTCTTCATGCCTGTTCCGGCAGGTATCAGTTTACCTATAATTACATTTTCTTTCAGACCCTGAAGTTTGTCATTCTTACCCTTGATTGCTGCATCTGTTAGAACTCTTGTTGTTTCCTGGAAGGATGCTGCTGATAAGAATGAGTTAGTTGCAAGGGAAGCCTTTGTGATACCAAGAAGCATCTGTTTTGCAACCGCAGGTTCACCGCCGTTTGCAATTGCTTCTTCATTAGCAGCTTTGATTTCCAGCTTGCTGTACATTCCGCCAGGAAGAAGATCTGTGCTTCCGGCATCTTCTATTTTCAGTTTTGAAAGCATCTGGCTTACGATAACTTCGACGTGCTTGTCGTTGATATCTACACCCTGATTTTTATATACTCTCTGTACTTCCTTGAGCAGGTACTGGTATACGCCCTCAACTCCGTTCAGTCTGAGTACATCATGAGGGTTCAGAGGACCGCTTGTGATGTTGTCACCGGCTTTGACTTCGTCGCCCTTTTTAACTTCTAATCTTGCACCGTAAGGAACGATGTAGCTTCTGTCTTCGCCAACTCCGCTTCTTACTGTAACTTCTGTCTTGTTATCGCTTCTTGCCTGAATATCAATAACAACACCGTCTTCTTCACAGATTTCAGCAAGACCCTTTGGGTTTCTTGCTTCGAAAAGTTCTTCTACTCTTGGGAGACCGTGAGTGATATCGCTACCTGCAACACCGCCGGTATGGAATGTTCTCATTGTCAGCTGTGTGCCCGGTTCACCGATTGACTGTGCAGCTGTGATACCTACAGATTCACCAATGTTTACAGGTTCGCCGCTTGCCAGGTTTCTTCCGTAACATTTAGCACAGATACCTGTTGGACTCTGACAAGTCATAGCACTTCTGATAAATACTGATTCAATTCCGCAGTTAACGATTTCCTGTGCCTGGTCGTCCGAAATTTCTTCGTTTGCAGCCACAATCAGCTCGCCGGTCTTAGGGTTAACGATATCGTTAAGACTTGTTCTTCCGCAGATACGCTGATCAAGCGGTTCGATAACTTCTTTTTTATCTGTGAATGCTCTTACTTCCACACCTTCTGTGCTTCCACAGTCGATGTCTCTTACGATTACATTGTGGGATACGTCTACAAGTCTTCTTGTCAAGTAACCTGAGTCGGCTGTACGAAGAGCTGTATCGGCAAGACCCTTTCTTGCACCGTTGGATGAAATGAAGTATTCCAGTATTGAAAGACCTTCACGGAAGTTGGCTTTGATTGGGATTTCTACTGTACGACCTGTAGCATTGGCCATCAGACCTCTCATACCACCGATCTGTCTGATCTGGTTCTTACTACCTCTGGCTCCGGATGTTGCCATGATGTTCAGGTTATTGTTAGGTTCAAGAGAATCCATCAGAGCGTCAGCAACGTCATCTGTAGTCTTGTTCCAGATTTCGATAACCTTGTCATATCTTTCGGAGTTAGAGATAAGACCCATTCTGTAAGCCTTTTCGTATTTGTCGACTTCCTTCTGAGAATCGTTTACGATATCCCATTTGTTATCAGGAATCTTCATGTCGTCGATACCGATTGTTACAGCAGCCTTAGTTGAGTAGTGGTATCCCATGTCCTTTATGTAGTCAAGCATTACTACAGTGCCTGTATTTCCGTGAACTTTGTAGCAGTGGTTGATAATCGCGCCAAGCTTTTTCTTTCCGCAAAGGAAGTCAACTTCCAGTGAGTATTCGTCTACGCTTCTGTCAACAAAGCCAAGATCCTGAGGGATTTCCTGGTTGTAGATGAATCTTCCCACTGTTGATTCTACAAGATGTCCTGTGAAGTCATTTTCGTCCTTAAACATTCTTACAGATACTTTTGCGTGAATTCCAACAACTCCGTTCTGATAAGCCATCAGCATTTCGTCCATATCCGCGAATACTTTTCCGTCTCCCTTTTCAGGAATACGTTCGAATCCGTTTTCTCTGTTTTCTTTGCTAATTTTCTTATCGTTAAACTCATCCATTGAGTATGAGATTTTTTCTTTTCCGTCTACAATTTCAACCTTTTTGCATGTTCCCGGATAAGTCAGGTAGTAAGCTCCAAGAATCATATCCTGTGTAGGAGTTGTGATTGGAGATCCATCCTTTGGTGCAAGGATGTTGTTTACTGACAGCATCAGGAATCTTGCTTCAGCCTGAGCTTCTACTGACAGAGGTACATGTACCGCCATCTGGTCTCCGTCGAAGTCGGCGTTGAAGGCTGTACATACGAGTGGGTGAAGCTTGATAGCCTTACCTTCTACCAGTACAGGTTCAAATGCCTGGATACCAAGTCTATGAAGAGTAGGAGCACGGTTAAGCATAACAGGATGCTCTTTGATTACGCCTTCGAGGACATCCCATACCTCAGGCTTAACTTTTTCTACCATTCTCTTTGCATTCTTGATATTATGAGCATATTTCTGAGCTACAAGCTCTTTCATAATAAACGGTTTGAACAGTTCAAGAGCCATTTTCTTTGGAAGTCCGCACTGATAGAATTTCAGTTCAGGTCCAACTACGATTACCGATCTTCCTGAGTAGTCAACACGCTTACCCAGCAGGTTCTGTCTGAATCTACCCTGTTTACCCTTGAGCATGTCAGAAAGTGATTTCAGCGGTCTTGATCCCGGACCTGTTACAGGTCTTCCTCTTCTGCCATTATCGATAAGTGAGTCAACAGCTTCCTGGAGCATTCTCTTCTCATTTCTTACAATGATGTCAGGAGCACCCAGTTCAAGCAGTCTGTTAAGTCTGTTATTTCTGTTGATAACTCTTCTATATAAGTCATTAAGGTCTGAAGTAGCGAATCTTCCGCCGTCCAGCTGTACCATAGGTCTGATGTCAGGTGGAATTACAGGAATTACTTCCAGTACCATCCATTCAGGTCTGTTACCTGAAAGTCTCAGTGCTTCTACAACTTCGAGTCTTCTTACTACTCTTACCTTTTTCTGGCCTGTTGCAGTTTCTAATGTTTCTCTCAGCTGTGCAGACAGCTCATCGAGATCGATCTGACAAAGCAGTTCTCTTACTGCTTCAGCACCCATTGCAGCCTTAAATGAGTCCCCGAATCTTTCTCTTGCTTCTCTGTACTGAATTTCTGAAAGAATTTCTTTATATCCGAGATCTGATGTTCCCGGATCAGTTACTATATATGAAGCAAAGTATAAAACTTTTTCCAGGTTTCTTGGTGTGATATCAAGGATAAGTCCCATTCTTGAAGGGATTCCCTTGAAGTACCAAATATGTGAAACGGGAGCGGCCAGCTTAATGTGACCCATTCTCTCACGTCTTACCTTTGCTTTTGTTACTTCTACGCCACAGCGGTCACAGATTCTGCCCTTGTATCTGATTCTCTTATATTTTCCGCAGTGACATTCCCAGTCCTTCATAGGCCCGAAAATTCTTTCGCAGAAAAGACCGTCTCTTTCCGGTTTAAGGGTTCTATAGTTAATAGTCTCGGGTTTTGTTACTTCACCATATGACCATTCCAAAATCTTTTCTGTTGATGCCAGTTTAATCTGTAATGATTCGAAATTGTTCAATTCGAAATTGTTAGCATTTCTATTTGTGTTCTCAGTCAAAGATTTCTCCCCCTTCTTATAGTTCTTCATTAGCAAAGTTGTCAGCATCGTCGCCTGTTTCTTCGCTGAAACCTTCAGCAAACAGTTTTTCTTCGCTTTCAATCTGATTGTCAATATTCAGCATGCTGTCGATTCCTGTGTTGTCATCTGCATCTGACATTTCCTTCAGCTGAATTTCTTCGTTATCTTCTGTTAATACTTTTACATCAAGTGCAAGTGACTGCATTTCTTTGATCAGTACCTTGAATGATTCAGGGATACCCGGTTCAGGAATGTTTTCGCCCTTAACAATTGCTTCGTATGTGTTTACACGACCTACGATATCATCGGACTTAACTGTAAGAATTTCCTGAAGTGTATAAGCTGCACCGTATGCTTCCAGTGCCCATACTTCCATTTCTCCGAAACGCTGTCCACCAAACTGAGCCTTACCTCCGAGAGGCTGCTGAGTTACCAGTGAGTAAGGACCTGTACTTCTTGCGTGAATCTTGTCATCTACGAGATGGTGAAGTTTCAGCATGTACATGTATCCTACAGTTACAGGATTATCAAAGTATTCGCCTGTTCTTCCGTCTCTCAGTCTCAGTTTACCTGTTTCTGAGTATCCGCAGTCTACAAGCAGTTCTCTGATGTCCTTTTCTGTTGCACCATCAAATACCGGTGTTGCAATGTGCCATTCTTTTGTCTTAGCAGCAAGTCCAAGGTGAACTTCCAGTACCTGTCCTACGTTCATTCGGGAAGGTACACCCAGCGGGTTAAGCATTACCTGGAGCGGCTGACCGTCTTCCATGAATGGCATGTCTTCTTCAGGCAGGATTCTTGAGATGACACCCTTGTTACCATGTCTTCCCGCCATCTTGTCTCCGACATTTATCTTTCTCTTTGTTGCGATGTAGCATCTAACCAGTTTGTTTACTCCCGGTGGAAGCTCGTCGCCGTTTTCTCTCTTGAAGACTTTTACGTCTACTACGATACCTGTTTCGCCGTGAGGAACTCTTAAGGAAGTATCTCTTACTTCTCTTGCTTTCTCACCAAAGATTGCACGAAGCAGTCTTTCTTCTGCACTCAGGTCATTTTCTCCCTTTGGAGTTACTTTACCAACGAGGATGTCTGTAGCATCTACTTCAGCACCTACTCTGATGATACCTTCTTCGTCAAGGTCTTTCAGTGCATCTTCACCCACGTTTGGAATATCCCTTGTGATTTCTTCAGGTCCAAGCTTAGTATCTCTGGCTTCTGATTCATATTCTACGATATGAAGTGATGTAAGCACATCATCCATAAGAAGTCTTTCGTTTAGGATAATAGCATCCTCGTAGTTATAACCTTCCCATGTCATGAATCCTATACGGAGGTTCTTTCCGAGTGCAATTTCACCGAGATCAGTTGAAGGACCGTCAGCGATTACTTCACCTTCTTCTACACGTTCACCGTGGTTAACGATAGGTCTCTGGTTGATGCATGTTCCCTGATTTGAACGCTTGAACTTGAGCAGCTTATATTCGTCAAGACCATTATCTGAATCTCTTCTGATTTTGATGTTTTCTGCGTCAACAAATTCTACTGTTCCGGCACTCTTTGCAAGAAGAACTACTCCTGAGTCTCTTGCTGCCTTGTATTCCATACCTGTTCCTACATATGGAGCCTCCGTTACAAGTAGAGGTACTGCCTGACGCTGCATGTTGGAACCCATCAGGGCTCTGTTGGCGTCGTCGTTTTCTAGGAACGGAATCATTGCTGTTGCAACTGATACTACCTGCTTAGGTGAAACGTCCATCATGTCCACAACTTCTCTTGGGAACATAGCGATTTCTCCGCCTACACCTCTAGCTGCAATCTTAGCATTTACAAAGTGTCCTTCCTCGTCAAGAGGCTCATTAGCCTGTGCAACGATTAGAAGTTCTTCTTCGTCTGCTGTTATATATTTAATTTCTTCTGTTACTATACCTGTCTTTTTGTCTACTACTCTGTATGGCGTTTCGATAAATCCGTACTGGTCTACAATACCATAAGTAGTAAGTGAACCGATAAGACCGATGTTAGGACCTTCAGGGGTTTCGATAGGACACATCCTTCCGTAGTGGGAGTGGTGTACGTCTCTAACTTCGAATCCGGCTCTTTCTCTTGAAAGACCTCCCGGTCCAAGTGCTGAAAGTTTTCTCTTGTGTGTCAGTTCTGAAAGCGGGTTGTTCTGGTCCATGAACTGTGACAGCTGTGAACTTCCGAAGAATTCCTTTACGGCTGCAGTTACAGGTCTGATGTTGATAAGAGCCTGTGGTGTTGACAGTTCAACATCCTGAGTTGTAGTCATTCTTTCCTTAACAACTCTTTCCATTCTTGCAAGACCGATTCTGAACTGGTTCTGGAGAAGTTCTCCTACAGTTCTCAGTCTTCTGTTTCCGAGATGGTCGATATCGTCAACTGAGCCAATACCGTAGTTTAGGTTAAGAATGTAGCTGACAGAAGCGATGATATCATCCATTATGATATGCTTTGGTGATAATTCGTTCTTTGATTCCACCAGTTTCTTCTTCAGTTCTTCTTCTGTTTCGCATGACTCAAGAATTTCCTTAAGTACAGGGTAGAATGCCTGGTCAGCAATCTTAAGTGATTCTATGTCAAAATCAACATACTGGCGAAGGTCAACGAACTGGTTACCGATAATCTTTGTAACCTTTGATTCGTCATTTTTGCCGTATGCCATTACATACTGAATTCCGGCATTTTCGATTTCCTTACCCATAGCTCTTGTGATGCGCTGGCCTTCTTCTACAATAATTTCACCTGTGTTAGGATCGATTACATCCTCAGCAGCTGTAACATCAACAAGTCTGTTGGAAAGACCGAGTTTCTTGTTATATTTGTAACGACCTACCTTAGCCAGATCATATCTCTTTGGATCAAAGAACAGTGAGTTGATAAGTGACTTCGCACTTTCCACTGTTGGCGGTTCGCCAGGTCTCAGTTTTCTGTAAATTTCCTTAAGTCCGCTGTCTACGTCGTTAGTTGTATCCTTTTCCAAAGTCTTCATCAGACGTTCATCTTCACCGAAGATTTCGATGATTTCGGCATCTGAACCGATTCCTAATGCTCTAAGCAAAGTTGTCAGCGGCTGCTTTCTTGTTCTGTCAACTCTGACAGAGATAATTTCGTTGGAGTCTGTTTCGTATTCCAACCATGCCCCTCTGTTAGGGATTATCTGTGTTGAGTAGAGCTGTTTGCCTGATTTGTCTGTTTCTACTCCATAGTAAGGTCCCGGAGAACGAACTAACTGAGTTACGATAACTCTTTCGGCTCCGTTATATATAAAAGTACCCTGAGCAGTCATCAGTGGGAAATCTCCCATGAAAACTTCCTGCTCTTTTACTTCGCCTGTTTCCTTGTTTACAAGTCTGACTCTTACCTTGAGAGGTGCCGCGTAAGTAACATCTCTTTCCTTACATTCCTCCTGGTCATACTTTGGCGGATCACTCAGTGAGTAATCAACAAATTCAAGAATCAGATTATTGGCATAGTCTCTGATTGGGGAGATGTCTTCGAAAACTTCTCTTAGACCTTCTTTTATGAACCACTCATATGAGCTTGTCTGAATCTCGATGAGATTTGGCATCTGACAAACTTCATTGATTTTTGAGAAGGTCATACGTTCTTTTTTACCTACTTTTATAGGTTTTGGCATTTTCATCACTCCTTATATCTTAACAGTTTGCATTCGCGTGGCAGTCTGTTATTTTAGCATATATATGTCGATATTTCAATCCTTTTTTTGATTTTTGTTCCAAATCTTTCCAAAATAAAAACAGACTGCCCTTTTCTGGGGCAATCTGCCTACATATATCATTCTTTGTTTTCTTCTCCACCTTATTTCTTGTAATTTGCGATGGCTTCCGCCTTTTCACTCAAGTACTCCCAGCGCTCCATTTTCTCCATTAGAAATTCTTCTTTTTCGTCCTTTTCTTTCTGCAGGTCATTGAGCTTGCCGTAATCGCTTCCGCATTTTGCCATCTCTTTGTCAATCTCAGAAAGTCTCCTCTCAAGCGCAGCAATCTCATCATCTATAACCTCGTATTCCTTTTGCTCTTTGTACGAGAACTTCGGTTTTGCCGGCATCTGTCTGTTTGGATCCTTTGAATTTCCTCGGCCTTCAGAAGATACTGCCTCCTCCTCTTTTTTCTTTTCCTTTGCCAGTTGTTTTTCGACTTCCGCTTCCTCATCCTTCTTCGCCTTATAGTCGCTATAGCTTCCGTTATAGTTTCCTATTTGACCATTTTCCCCAAAAGCAAAGGTTCTACGAGTCGTTCTATCCAAAAAATATCTATCATGGGAAACGACGATTAAAGCCCCTTCAAAGTCATCTAGGTAATCTTCTAAAACATTCAAAGTGTTTATGTCAAGGTCATTTGTAGGTTCGTCCAAAATCAGAACGTTCGGTGCCTTCATCAGAACGCTCAAAAGATAAAGCCTTCTTTTTTCACCTCCGGACAGATGCTTCACCAGTACAGAATGCATGTGTGGTGGGAATAAAAAACGTTCCAGCATCTGGGATGCAGAAATATATCCATCGGTTGTTTTGATATTCGTCGCAATATCCGAAACGAATTTTATAAGTCTTGCGCCCTCATCGAGACCTTCGTTGTGCTGAGAAAAGTAGCCAATTTTTACAGTCTCTCCTGTATCAATAAAGCCTTCGTCAGGTTCAACATTTCCCATAATCATATTCAGCAAAGTCGTCTTGCCGCAGCCGTTAGGTCCCACGATTCCAACGCGATCGTTACGGAGCAGCACGTATTCGAAATCTTTTATCAGCTGTCTGTCACCGTAGGCCTTGGAAATTTTGTTTATCTCTATTACTTTACGCCCCAGTCTGCTTGACACTGATGACATTTCCAGTGAAGAATCATCCATTTCAAGTTTGGCATCTTCCAGTTCATGAAATCTCTGAATTCTGCCCTTAGCTTTGGTTGTTCTCGCCTGAGCACCTCGTCTTATCCACGCCAGCTCCTTCTTGTAAATCGAAAGTCTCTTGCGCTCCGATGCAAGTTCCATTTCTTTTCTGGAGGCCTTTGTTTCCAGATAATAGTCATAATTTCCGGCGTATGAATAGAGAATCCCTTTTTCAATTTCCACAATCACATTGCAAATTCTATCCAGAAAATATCTGTCATGAGTAATCATGAATATTGCACCTTTGTATCTTTTCAGATAGTCTTCCAGAAAAGTGATGATTTCGCTATCCATGTGGTTTGTAGGTTCGTCGAGAATCAGAAGATTGCTTTCGCATGCCAGCACTGCTGCAATCGCAACTTTCTTGCGCTGTCCTCCGGAAAGAGTTTCCATAGGTGCATCAAAGTCAAAGATGCCAAGTTTGGTCAGCATGCTCTGACACTCATACTGTTCACAAGGGAGATTTTGCATATTAGCATATTCCATCGCCTGCTCCATAACGCTCATCTTGCCGTCAAAAGGCGGATTCTGAGGAAGGTATGCCTTCATCAGCTGATTTGAAGTAATTATAGTGCCCCCTTCTTCGTCAACAACTCCTGCAATGATTTTCAGAAGGGTCGATTTGCCGCTGCCGTTAACGCCTATAAGCCCGATTTTGTCTCCGGAATTAATAGTTATATTTATATCTTCGAGAAGTCTCTTCTCTGTATAGCTTTTTTTAATATTTTCTGCCGATAGTAGAATCATCTTTAAATTTCCTCCGGGTTTAGATTTTAAACTCACAGATTATTTTACCACAAAATCAGAAATTCCTCATCCAAATATTTGGGTATAAAAAACCGGTGACAAACTTGCGTTCATCACCGGTATTCAGTCTCGTCTAAACTATTTTTACTGTTTCGTAAAAACTATTTGAATTCAACCTTAGCGCCAACTTCTTCAAGAGCAGCTTTGATTGAATCAGCTTCAGCCTTTTCAACACCTTCTTTGATGTTAGCTGGAGCTCCGTCAACAAGAGCCTTAGCTTCCTTAAGTCCAAGACCTGTAACTTCTCTTACAGCCTTGATAACCTTAATCTTTTCTGCACCTACTTCAGCAAGAACAACTGTGAATTCAGTCTGTTCTTCTTCAGCAGCACCTGCAGCAGCACCTGCAACTGCAACTGGAGCAGCAGCTGATACGCCAAATTCTTCTTCGCAAGCTTTAACTAATTCATTTAATTCTAAAACTGTCATCGCTTTGATAGCTTCAATGATCTGTTCAATGTTCATTTTTAAATCTCCTTTTCAAAATATATTTCTTTAAATTTAAATTTCTAAATTAAGCAGCACGCTGATTATTCAGCTTTTGCGTCTGCAACTGCCTGGAATGTTCTAACAAGCTTTGATACAGGTGACTGAATGCTTCCCATGAATTTTGCGATAAGTTCGTCTCTTGATGGGATTTCTGCAACCTGCTCGATGCCTGCCTTGTCATAGAAAGTACCTTCTACAACACCTGCTTTTAGTTCCATCTTCTTGAAATCTTTGATGATTCCGTTAAGAACTCTAGCAGGAGCTGTTGCATCTTCTGTACTGATAGCGATAGCACTTGGTCCTTCTAAAACTTCTGCAAGAGGAGCGTAATCAGTTCCTTCGATTGCTCTCTTCATTAAAGTGTTCTTATATACTGTGTAGTCAACATTGGCTTCACGAAGTCTTCTTCTCATTTCATCTGCCTGAGCTACAGTAATTCCCATATAGTCGATAACTACTGCTGACTGAGCGTTTTCTAGCTTCGCTTTAATTTCGTCAATGATTAACTGTTTCTGCTGTTTTGCTTCTACTGACATTATTTATTTGTCTCCTTTCTGTAATCGCAGAGCGATTAACGAATATGGTACTCAACAAAACAACCCCGTCTTGCAGACAGGGTCAATATCTATGTATTGTACCTCGGCGGGAAATTAAGCCACTGTTTGTTAGCGTGACACCCGCTGTCTACGGTTAAATCTCAAATTCAGTTTTTGATTAACCAATCAGCGCCGGATTGATTTTTACTCCAGGACCCATAGTTGCTGCTACAGTTACGCTTCTCAGGTACTGACCTTTTGCAGTAGCCGGTTTAGCTTTTACAATAGCTTCCATAAGTGCCTTGAAGTTTTCTTCTAATTTTTCCGGTCCGAATGAAGCCTTACCGATTGCAGTATGGATGATGTTCTGTCTGTCAAGACGGTACTCAACTTTACCTGCTTTGATTTCAGCAAGAGCCTTAGTTACGTCCATTGTAACTGTACCTGATTTTGGGTTTGGCATCAGACCCTTAGGTCCAAGAACTCTACCAAGTCTACCAACAACACCCATCATGTCAGGTGTAGCAACAACTACGTCAAAGTCAAACCAGTTTTCGCTCTGGATTTTCTGCGCGAGTTCTTCTGCTCCAACATAATCTGCTCCTGCAGCTTCTGCTTCTTCAGCCTTAGGTCCTTTAGCAAATACAAGAACCTTTACGCTTTTACCAGTTCCGTTAGGAAGAACGATAGCCCCTCTAACCTGCTGGTCAGCATGTCTACCATCTACGCCCAGTTTGATGTGAGCTTCAATAGTTTCATCAAATTTTGCTCTTGAAGTTTCTACAACTTTTTCCATTGCTTCTGAAACTTCGTGCAGCTTTGCCTTTTCGATTTTAGCAGCTGCATCTCTGTAAGTTTTGCCTCTCTTTGGCATGTTTTCTACCTCCTTCTGGTATTAACGGCCTGCTTTCGCGTGAAATTACGCTTACTTTTGTAATTTCTTAGCCTCCCAGTTTCAACTAATCTTCAACTACGATACCCATGCTTCTAGCTGTACCCTTGATCATGTCTGTTGCTGCTTCAAGGGAAGCTGCATTTAGGTCTTTCATCTTAATCTGTGCAATTTCTTCAGCCTGTGCTCTTGAAATAGTAGCAACCTTTTTCTTGTTAGGTTCGCCTGAAGCTGCATCAAGTCCTGCTGCCTTCTTTAGAAGAACTGCTGCTGGTGGTGTTTTGCAAACAAATGTGAATGATCTGTCAGCGTATACAGTAATTACAACCGGGATAATCATTCCTGGCTGATCCTGTGTTCTAGCATTGAACTGCTTACAGAAGTCCATGATGTTTACACCTTTCTGACCTAGTGCTGGACCAACTGGTGGTGCTGGAGTAGCATTACCTGCCGCAATCTGAAGTTTAATATAACCTTCGATTTTCTTTGCCATTTTGTATCTCCTTTCTCTGCAGTAAACTACAGTTTTTCTACCTGGTTAAACTCAAGTTCAACCGGTGTATCTCGACCGAACATCGAAACCTTAACTGTCAGTACCTGTTTTTCTGCGTTCATTTCGAGAACCTCTCCCATGAAGTTTTCGAATGGACCACTTATAACACGCACTGTGTCTCCGACTTCAACATCCAGTTCGATATAAACTTTTTCTATACCCATTCTTGCCACTTCCTCATCGGTTAGCGGAATAGGGTCGGAGCCATGACCTACAAATCCGGTTACTCCCTGTGTGTTTCTTACCAGGTACCAGGATTCGTTGGTAACAATCATCTTGATTATTACATAACCCGGGAACATCTTTCTTGTTTTGACCTTCCTCTGGCCGTCTTTTAATTCGACTTTTTCTTCAGTAGGTACTACGATGTCCAGAATTAAATCCTGCATACCACGGTTTTCAACCATTTTTTCGATATTCACTTTTACTTTATTTTCGTGACCCGAATAAGTATGTACTACATACCATTTGGCCTGACCGTCGCCTCTTACACCTTCGCCTTCAAGGGGTGACGCTGCTTTATTTGTTTCATATTCAGACATATTCGCACCTTCTAAATCTTAGTTTAATGTAATACCAAGTACACCCTTAAGTGCAGCAAGCACACCTGTGTCAATCAGCCAGAAGCCAAGTGCAAATACTGCACATGTTCCCAGCACTACAGCTGTGTATGATCCAAGTTCTTTCTTTGTTGGCCATACAACCTTGCTCATTTCCTGTTTTACACCTCTGAAATATTCTTTTGGGCTTGTCTTTTTGTTTGCCTGAGCAGCAACGGCTTTTTTTACCTGATTCTTATTAGACATATTGCCATCTCCTATTTTGTTTCTTTGTGAAGTGTTTCCTTCTTACAGAATTTGCAATATTTCTTAAGTTCGATACGATCTGGATCGTTCTTCTTGTTCTTAATTGTGTTGTAGTTTCTCTGCTTACATTCTGTGCAAGCCAGTGTTACTTTAACTCTCATCTTGATTGTCCTCCGTAAACTCAAAATTCAGAGCCTGTATAGCGGGCTCTGTTTAGTAATAATCATAAAGTTGCCTATTAACTATACCTTATAAACATGTCAATGTCAATATTTTTTTGCTATTCTTCCATAACTTTTATGTATCAAATGTGATATTGTCTTAGTATAACGAAACTGATTATGTCCCAAT
>CALHKP010000010.1 GCA_938034165.1 uncultured Clostridia bacterium
AAATCCAACATTTCTCTCAGCGCAGATTTTGATTTTATCAATTCGCGCTTAGTCATAAGCGGAAAATATAAGCGCAAATTGGCATTTTTGCGATATGCGCCGGGTTAGGTGCGACTAACCGCCCCTGGACGCTGTGTTAGGTGCGACTAACCGCCTTTGAGTACCAAGTTAGATGCAACTAACCATCTCCGAGCATTATGTCAGGAGTCTTAACCACAAATCCTGCATACCAAAAAACCCGCCATTTTGGGCGGGTTTCACGTTTCGAGTTATGCAGAAAAGCTTATCTGAATATCACCTGCTTGTTTTTCTTGAGAAGTGTTCCAAGGATACTTCCCAGCACTCCGCAGGACAGAACCTGGCCGATTCCTACGGTCAGCATCATCATCGGAATCGGAAGCGGTATTCCATATGCGTATTTCAGCACAAATGGCACTATCAGCGCATTCAAAAGAATAGGCGGAAGTGTCGCAAGCAGCATATTCTTTTCCCCGATTTTGTGAGTGAGGAAAGCTGCAACCAGAGTAGTCAGACTTCCAATCAGGATGTCTGCGATGTGGGCGCCACCAAAGGTGTTTCCCAAGAGACAACCTACGAAGAGCCCCGGAATTGCCGCCGGTGTAAATACCGGAAGTATTGTCAGCATTTCCGAAAGTCTCACCTGGACTTCTCCAAAAGAATAAGCCGCTCCTAATACAGTGAGCACGACATAGACAGCTGCAATCAGCGCTGCCTGAGTGATAAACAGTACTTTTTGATTTCTCATATTAAATTCTCCTTTAGTTTTGTTTTACGAGTGGAAGGTTTCGAACACTCGATTTGTAAAATTTTTATTTCATGGTCTTTTTCAGAAGCACCGGCGTAATAATCGTCGTAACTATTACAACAAGTACGATTGGCGAGAATAACGCGCTGCTTAAGAATCCCATGTTGTAGCCCTTTTGGGCAACTATCAGTGCAACTTCGCCTCTGGAAATCATTCCGATACCGATGTGCATTGCTTCTTCTGATGTGTATCCGCAGAATTTTGCACCAACTCCGCAGCCTATAATCTTTGATAGGATTGCTATAACCAACAGGATTATGGAGAATACCATCAGACTTTTGTTCAGCCCGTGGAGATCTGTCTTGATACCTATGCTCGCAAAGAATATAGGTGAGAAGAACATGTAACCCGGAACTGTCATTTTTCTTGCAATATCTTCTCTGATTTCATAAGATGACATGCAAAGACCAAGCAGGTAAGCTCCTGTAATATCTGCAATTCCGAAGAAATGCTCTGTTACAAAAGATACTATAAGAAGAAGAGCCATAACATATATCGAAATACGTCTCTTGTCCTTCACCTGGTCAACTGTAGGTCTCGAAGCCTTCAGGATGATTGCAAGTACAACCATCAAAATTGCATAAAGGGCGATTTTAATCAAAATTGCTATAATACTTACAGAAGAGTCCTTCATACTCGTCACAAGAGTAAGAATTATAATTCCCATGATATCGTCGATAACTGCAGCTCCGAGAATTGCATTTCCGACGCGCCCCTGAAGCTTGCCCATTTCTCTGAGCGCTTCAACAGTGATACTTACAGATGTCGCAGTAAGCACGACGCCTATAAATACAGCCGAAAGCATATCATTGAAGTTTCCCTTGTCTACGCCGAAGTAGAAATAGTAGGCTCCGAAACCTCCTACCAAAGGAACTAGAACACCCATGCTTGCAATAACAACGAATGCCACGCTGTTTTTCTTAATTTCACTGATATCAGTGTCAAGTCCTGCCATGAACATGAGCATGATAACGCCGATTTCGGCACTCTTTACAATAAAGTCTGTCTCATCCACCAGGCCAAGCAGCGAAGGTCCCAGTATAACACCGGCTACCAGGGCGCCTACAACCTGAGGCATATTAACCTTTTGGGATATTCCTCCAAGGAATTTTGTCGACAGCAAAATTATTGCAATCGATACTAGATAAGTATAATCCATTCACACACCTCCATAGATAACTAATCTACTTTGACTCAGAAAAAACGGGGCAAATACCCCGCCGTTCTTGTCACAAATGATTATTATATCATCCGGAAGGCAAAATTTCAATACATTATAAATTGTATTTCAGCTTCTTTCTGGCAAAGGTAGTTTGCGGAAGGTCAAGAAGCTCAGCTGCTTTTCGGGTGGTTTTTCCTTTTTTCAGGGCAAATTCTATTATTTGTTTTTCCTGCTCCTCCATTATTTCGTGGAAGTTCAGGTGTTCGGCCTCCTCGAAGTCGGTTTTTATGCTCAAAGCCGCGCTTCCAAAAGTGCTTTCGTTTAAGAGATTACCTACCTGCTGAGCTGTTATCACAGTGTCGCGGCAGTTAATTACCAGTCTGTGAACTACATTTTCCAGTTCTCTTACGTTACCTGGCCAGTTGTATTTTTTCAAAAGCTGCATAGCTCCTGAATCTATGATTCTCTCAACACCATATTTCTTAGACCAGCCTGCGGCAAAGGTTTCTGCAAGACAGACAATATCGTCTCTTCTCTTTCTGAGAGGCGGAACATCTATGCTGCATATGTTAAGTCTGTAAAACAAGTCTTCTCTGAACTTTCCGTTCTGAACAAGTTCCATAAGCGGCACATTGTTAGCCACAACAACTCGCACATTGACAGATATCTGCTTGGTTCCGCCAACTCTGTAAAAAGTATTTTCCTGAAGAACTCTGAGAAGCTTTGACTGCATATTCATAGAAAGTGTTCCGATTTCGTCCAGGAAGAGAATTCCGTTATTGGCCATTTCAAAATAGCCTTTCTTTCCGGATGTTCCTGCTCCGGTAAATGCACCGGGTTCGTATCCGAAGAATTCAGATTCCGCAAGGCTCTCCTGAATCGTCGCGCAGTTAATTTTTATGCATGCATTGGCATGTCTCTCACTGTTTTGGTGAATCAGCGAAAGGATTTTTTCTTTACCTACGCCGGTTTCCCCCTGGATAATCACATTACAGTCGTACTTTGCAATATTCATTACCTCGTCCACCAGCTTTTTGGTAACCCTACTCTGATAAACAAAGTCGTCATTTCTGCCTGCACTGTCTAGTGCTATACTCTTGACCCTGCTCTCAGAAACCTCGTTTTGCTTCTTGCTGTTGTCGTAAGTGGCATTTATCTTATCCAAAACGGGCTTGACACTTTTTATAAGTTCGATTGTGAATTTTGGATAATTTTCTATATACTGGTCAAATGCATACGTAATTACGTATTTTCCCATTGTTTCCGCCACAGTCTGAGCTATGTCATAGTGACTCTTTACGGTGGTGAAATATATATAACCTGCCTCCTTTGCAAGAAAAACCGCAAGAGTTTCAGCACCAAAGATATCCTCTGCAACTATTACAATATCTGCATCAAAGTCATTATCGCCTTTGATTTTTTCCATTCCGTAAATCTTCTGCTGTGAGTGAACAGGATCCGAAAGGTCCACAAACCATGTGTCATCCACAAGAGGTTTCATCAACTCAACGATTTCATCTCTAGTCAGACTTTCTCGGATATTTTCGTCCATTATTGCGATTACCCGACAGTCCGGCGATGCCTTTTTAATTGCTGCTGCATATATCACAGTAGTTATGGAGTTAATTCCCATGATTACGACTTTTTTTGCATCGCAAATTTTCGCCAGTTCGTGAGCACTGTAAGGGCAGCCTGCTTCGTTGATTGCATGAAGCGTGTAATCCGCACTTACACTATCGTCCCATTTATGTGCAGGTGAAGCATCAAAGAGAATAGCATGTCCCTCACACATTACTTGCCCATAGTTATAGTCTATGTCCAAAATCTTGTCGATTTTCATCGGAACCCCGCACAGGGAAGTCAGCGAATAAATCTTGTCACCTTCGCTGAGAGCTGCGGTTTTCTTGAGATCCGGAGAAATCTCGTCTACAGTTCCCATCAGGATACCTCCGGTACCCGTAAACGGATTATGCATTTTCCCTCTTTTTTCTACAATGTCCATTATTTTCAGCTTAACCTTTGCATCATCAAAGCTACAGCTATTTGCTATCTGCTGGAAGCTATCCCACTCTACATTGATTCTTTCGAGTTTGATTCTTGCTTCCCCATTACCCACTTTTGGGTTATTGTCAACCTTCCAGGCTGTTGACGGGACAACGCCCCTAGGTTCAAGGACTCGTGAGAGCCCGAAATTTTTGTGTTCAAACATTCAGTAAATCCCCTTTTCTATAACCAGTGCAAAAGCCTGATATTTCAACCTTTTGCAAATATAAATTCTTTTGATTAATACACCGGCATGCGTTTTACATAATCGCCATTTTATATTTTATTATTACTCATGTATTTTTGTCAATGCTTTAGACCCATTTTTGGCACATGTTTTGCGATAAAATTCCAAAAATGGTTTTCATGTTTTTCTCTTTCCTCTTAAATGCGAATAAAATTCCTCTTAGTTCACCATATGTTCCCATAATTCCGAAACATTTTCCCCATATCGTCCTTTATTGTTCTTGTACAGGCATTTGTTAAAAATAAATCAAATTGGCACACTATTTGCGTAATTATATAGCTGACACAAAATTTATTTGTTATTTGGGGTATATCAGCCCGAGAAAAAAATCAATTAAGGAGAAACTGATGAATTTTTTAAAAGCTTTTGTAAAGTTTATACCTGTATTCGTACTTGCAGGTCTGATGATGGCAAAATTCGACGCTCTCATCGCAGCTCCGATTGCTACTATTGTTGCTGTAGTAATCGCTAACTGGACAGAAAAACTTAACTTTAAGGACTGCATGGATGCAGCAATGGCAAGCATTCAAAACATCCTGGTTGCACTGTTCATTCTTATGTTCGCTTATGCAATGGCAAGCGCATTTATGTCAACAGGCGTAGGCGCATCCGTAGTAAACATTGCACTTTCACTTGGAATCACAGCAAGAACTACAGCTGTTGTAGGACTTTGCGTAACCGCAATCCTTTCTGTTGCAACAGGTTCTTCATGGGGAACTTTTGCAGCATGTGCACCAATCTTCCTGTGGCTCATTCATATCGTTGACCCGGGCTGTGCAGATTCCGGAAGCCTTCTTCTTGTTACTTGTGCAACTGCAGGCGGCGCATGCTTTGGAGACAACATCGGACTTATTTCAGATACTACTATCGTTTCTTCAGGTATCCAGGGCGTAGAAGTTGTAGACAGAATCAGAACACAGGGTGTGTGGTCAGTTTCATGTCTCATCCTTGCAGGAATCGTATTCTACATCGCAGGAACTGTAATGGGACTTTCAAC
The DNA here is from genome assembly GCA_938034165.1 of uncultured Clostridia bacterium. Classification (GTDB taxonomy): domain Bacteria; phylum Bacillota; class Clostridia; order Peptostreptococcales; family Anaerovoracaceae; genus CALHKP01. The sequence continues at coordinate 5,276 of CALHKP010000010.1, forward strand.
TGCACCGGCTGATACAGCAGGAGTTCTTGACTCAATCCCACAGAGTGCCTTTGCTTATCTGGAAGTAGAAAAGCCTGAAGCTATCGATCTTCTTAACCAGGTAGAAAGCGGCGTTCCTCTATATATGATCATCCCTCTTATTTTGGTAATCACACTTGCTGTTATCGGACTCAACACTTTTGCCTGCATCGGATCAGGCATCGTTTCAGCATATGTGCTCGGGCTTTTCGCAGGAACTACTTCTGTTACAAACGGAGGTCTTATTGCTTACCTGGAAATGTGTAAAGAAGGTTTTGCTTCTGCAGGTTCATGGGTAGTTGTTATGATGATGTGGGTTGCTGCATTCGGCGGAATCATGGGCAAGATGAAAGCCTTCGAACCACTGTCAAATCTTGTTATCAAAGTTTCAAGAAAGGTTCGTCACCTCATGCTTTGCAACGGACTTCTCTGCATCCTGGGTAATGCAGTTCTTTCTGACGAAATGGCTCAGATTGTTACTGTTGGACCAATCATCAAAGACATTACAGACGAAAACGTTGAAGCAAGCGAAGAAGATATGTACAAACTAAAACTGAGAAACGCTACATTCGGAGATGCAATGGGCGTATTCGGTTCACAGCTTATTCCATGGCACGTTTACCTTGGTTTCTACGTTGGTATCGCTGCAAACGTATATCCACTTTATAAGTTTGCAAATACAGACTTTATCAAGTTCAACTTCATGGCTATGATTGCGGTATTATCATTACTGATCCTCACTGCTACAGGCGCAGACAGATTCATTCCACTGTTCGGAATTCCGTCTGAACCTCAGGTTTCACTGAAAAAGCACAACGAAACAGCAAGCGAAGTTCAGTAACTTATACATATATTTTCATTTGAATCAAATAACCTTAGACGGTGCGCTCGGCGAGCGCACCCTACTAAAAGACGGGAGATGAAATCAATCATCTCCCGTCTTTTTATAATGGTTTTCAAGTAAGGTTTGAAGATTACTCCCTTAATTATTTAACATCTTCCCACTTAGTGATTTCACCTGTGTAGATTTTCTGAACCATTTCGCTTGAGATATCTTCGATTGCGTTAGCTTTGTTTACGATTACTGCGATACCGTCAAGTGCGATTGCCGTTCCTGTTGCACCCTGTGAAACTTCCTCGTCCTTCAGTTCTCTTGATGCCATACCGATGTCTGCTGCACCTTCAATTGCTGAGCTTACGCCTGTGCTTGAGTCTGACTGCTGAACTTCGATGTCTAGATCTGGGTTAATTTTGTTATATGCTTCCTTCAGCTTTTCCATGAGTGGTGTAACTGATGATGACCCTGCGATTGTAAGTTTGCCTGTAACTTTGCCGCCGTTGAATGCGCCTTCGTTACCCTGGCTGATATATCCTTCTTTTTCTACAACTTTCTGACCTTCTTCACTCATGATGTACTTGATGAAATCCTGAGCCTGTTCTGTCTGTGCTGAAACTTCGCCTTTAGTTACGATATTAAAAGGTCTTGCGATCTTGTAATCCCCGCTCTTAACGTTTGCCGCTGTAGCCTCAACTCCGTCAACCTTCAGAGCCTTTACTGTATCTCCCAGTGTTCCAAGAGAAACATATCCGATTGCGTTTTCGTTTCCTTCAACTGTCTGAAGCATTACTGCTGTTGAGTTTGTGATTTCGGCAGAAGTGATTGTGTTGTCAACCTTTTCTCCGCTCTCATCCTTTGTTTCGATTCCGAACAGTTCTATGAACGCTCCTCTTGTTCCTGAACCTTCTTCTCTGGAAATTACGCTGATGTCGCCGGAAGCTCCCTCTGATGACTTCTTATCTCCGCCACATCCTGTCAGTAGACCGAGTGCAAGTGTAAATGCAAGTCCTGCAACCAAAATTTTCTTCATTTTCATTTCTTTTTCCTCCGTTAAACTTAATTGTTTTTCCTTTTCGTTGTATCTATATAATATGTTTCTTTTATTAAGTCCAAAATCACGTTTATGTTAAATACATGTTAAATCGCTAATTGTCCTTCAGTTCTTCACTTGTATGAATTCCGGTGATAGAAAACTCTACCCATTCCGCAACGTTCACAGCATGATCTGCGATTCTCTCCAGATATTTTGCAATCATCAGCATATCCAGACATTCTTCTGCACTGTCATCCCCGCTTCTTATCAGACGTATGAGCTCACATTTCATCTTCTCGAACAAAGCGTCTACGGCATCATCTGCCTCCATAACATCAAGCGCCAAGTCAAGGTCCTTATCCACAAATGACTTTATCGCCTTTGCAACCATGGCTGATGAAGCCTTCGCCATCTCCTCCGTCGTTCCATGAAAGCTTCCGATATTCAGTTTGATAAACTGAGTAATCTCCGCGATATCCGAAGCCTGGTCTCCGATTCTTTCCATATCCGAAATCATCTTGAGAGCTGAAGAAATCGTACGCAAATCCTTTGCAACAGGTTGCTGCTGCAGAAGAAGCTTGAAACACAGATTCTCTATTTCTCTTTCCTTTTCATCGATTTCTCTGTCAGTATCCACTGCAATCTTCAGCAGTTCCTTGTTATTGTCCAGCAGTCCCTTTGTTGCATTGGAAATCGCAAGCTCGCAAAGACTGCCCATCTTAATCAGTTCCACATTCAGCAGCGCCAACTGCTCATCAAATCTACTTCTCATTGATCAACCAAACCTTCCTGTAATATAATCTTCTGTTTTCTTGTTTGACGGTATTGAGAACAACTTCTCAGTTTTGTCATATTCTATCATCTCACCTAATAGGAAAAATGCTGTATTATCTGAAACACGAAGTGCCTGTTGCATATTATGAGTTACCATAACGATTGTGTACTTTTTCTTAAGTTCCATAGTCAGTTCCTCTATTTTAGAAGTGGATATAGGGTCAAGAGCACTTGTAGACTCGTCCATCAGAAGAACTTCAGGATTAACAGCAAGAGCACGTGCTATGCAGATTCTCTGTTGCTGGCCTCCGGAAAGGCTCAGTGCACTGGTTTTCAGTCTGTCTTTTACATCATCCCATACAGCAGCATCCTTAAGCGATTTTTCAACGATTTCATCCAACTGAGCTTTGTTCCTTACGCCATGAGTTCTTGGTCCATAAGCTATGTTGTCATAAATACTCATAGGAAACGGATTGGCCTTCTGAAAAACCATTCCTACTCTCTTTCTGAGATTGTTAACATCAAAATCTTTGTAAATATCCTGTCCATCCAGGCCAACAAAGCCCTCGATTCTGCATCCCTCAACAAGATCATTCATTCTGTTAAGAGTCTTAAGCAACGTAGACTTTCCGCATCCGGACGGCCCTATAAATGCAGTGATTTCATTTTCCGGAATTTCGAGATTAATATTTTTCAGTGCATGAAAATCCCCATAATACAAATCTAGATTCTTAATATCAAATTTTGTCATTAATTGTCTCTCCTTTACAAAACCTTAACTTTTCCAAACCATCCACCTTATTTCTCGCTTTTTATGCCGATTTTTTTCGCCACGAAGCTGCTGACAGCGTTGATAAATATAACTACCAAAAGCAGAACTACTGCTGTTGCGTAGGCCTGATTTGTGTACAAACCTTCGGAGTAAAGTGCGTACATGTGAACCGACAGCGTTCTTCCTGAAGAAAAAGCACCTGTAGCGATTCCGGCAAATGTGCCTGCCGTATATATCAAAGCGGCTGTTTCGCCAACTATTCTGCCGACTCCCAGTATTACTCCGGAAAGAATTCCCGGAACTGCCGAAGGCAAAACTACTTTGAATACAGTCCTGAGTTTTCCCGCACCCAGACCAAAGCTTCCTTCTCTGTAGGATTCAGGAACTGATCTGAGAGCTTCTTCTGTGGTTCTCATAATCAGAGGCAGTATCATGATTGCCAGTGTCATAGTACCTGACAGAATCGAGTAACTCCACTGGAGCTTGATTACAAAGAACAGATAACCGAACAGTCCGTATACAATGGACGGGATCCCCGAAAGTGTCTCAGTTGTAAGCCTGATTAAACCTACCAGCTTATTTCCTTTTCCCGCATATTCCACAAGGTAAATTGCTGCAAACACTCCGATTGGCACCGCTGTAACAAGTGCCAGCGCTGTAAGAAACAAAGTGTTAATAATTGCAGGCAGCATTGAGACATTTTCGGTTGTATATTTTATTTCAAACAGTGAAGGATTTAGATTTGGAATCCCTTTCACCAGTATGTATCCCACCACAGTCACCAGAACGAATACCGTAATGGTGACCGCGGCTTTTACAAGAATATTAAGAGCCAGAGACAGTGGCTGACCTTTATATTTCTTTAACATTTAAACTCTTCCCTTCCTTTTTATCAGTGAAAACAGCAGGTTGATTACCAGGATGAATACAAACAATACCACTCCTGTCGCGATCAAAGCTTCTCTGTGAAGGCCTGCCGCATATCCCATTTCTAACACTATATTTGTTGTCATAGTTCTTACACCCGATGTAATGCTATCCGGTAGTGCAGGCTGATTTCCCACTACCATGGAAACCGCAAGGGTCTCACCGATTGCTCTTCCCACACCCAAGATTACAGCTGCTGTAATACCCGACTTTGCTGCAGGAAGAACTGTGAAGAACACGCTTCTTTCGTGAGTCGCACCCAGGGCAAGGGAACCTTCGTAGTAGCTCTCCGGAACTGCTCTTATGTTACTTTCCGAAACACTGATTATCGTCGGAAGAATCATTATTCCAAGCATAATCGAAGCCGTAAGTATTCCTTTGCCGTTTCCTACGAGATTTTGCATCATCGGCACTATCACCACCAGACCGAAGAAACCGTAAACTATAGACGGTATTCCGGCAAGAAGATCAACAGCAGGCTTCATTATCTTGTACAGTTTTGGAGGACAAAACCGTGCCATGTATGTTGCACAGAGAATTCCGATTGGAACTCCCAGAATAATGGCTCCAAGAGTTACATAAATACTTCCCACAATCATAGGAAATATTCCGAACACATTGTTAAGAGGACGCCACTCGCATCCTGTCAGAAATTTTACAAATCCGATTTCCTTCATCGCAGGTATTCCATTTCCGAACATAAACACGCATATCAGAAGAACCGCGATAATCGATGCACATGCAGCCAACAGAAAAACTAGCTTCATGGCAAATTCCTTTACTTCATTCCTCATTTTCCTTACCTTCTTTATAAACCTTTTATTTATAACTTCTCTTTAACCTCTAAACACATTCTACAAATGGGTTGTAAAATATATAATCTTGTTTATGTTAAATTCTTGTTAAAAAAAAGACGGCAACCTCTGCAGTTGTCGTCTAATATTTATCGTAACTTAAAAAAGCTACTATATATATGTTACTTTATTAATATTTTTTACAGTTCCTCTGAATCTAGAATTACAGTGAAAGGTCCGTCATTTACAAGGCTTACTTTCATGTCTGCACCGAAACTTCCTCTTTCGACCTGTGGAACTGTTTCTTTGCATTTTGCAATTATATATTCATAAAGATTGTTTGCAAGTTCAGGATTTCCGGCCTTAGTGAAGCTTGGACGGTTTCCTCTCTTGCAATCAGCATACAGTGTAAACTGCGATACCAGCAAAAGTCCTCCGCCGACAGCATCTAGAGCTAGGTTTGTCTTTCCGTTCTCGTCTTCGAAAATTCTCATTCCGATAAGTTTCTTAATCATCTTGTCCGCGATTTCTTCTGTATCAGTGTCGCAAACCCCAATCAGAACAACAAAACCTTTGTCAATCTGACCGATTACTTCGCCTTCAACTTCAACTTTCGCCTCTAAGGCTCTCTGAATTACAAATCTCATATATTTTTCCTCTTTCTTATGTTTTTGCCTACACTGACTCCCACTCTTAAGAATCCGCCTTAAAGGATGGAACCTTCTTTTAGCTTACTGTTTTGGTGGTTTGTAGAAGCGACCGTCTATCTGCTCAGTCTTGAGCACATTTATAAACGCCTTAGGATCTGTTTCTCGAATTGCATTAAGCACCAGGTTAACCTCGTCGCTGGAAACTACGGAATACAACATGTCTCTCTCTGCGCCTCTGTAGCATCCTACGCCTTTAAAATGCGTCGCATCATGGTGCGTCAAAGCTTTGATTTTGCCATAAACCGCATCCGGATAATCTGTAATTATCAGTAATGTATGTTTCTGATATCTCTTGAACATGGACTGTATTACCTGAGTCGAGCAGAACTGGAAAATTATCGAGTAAAGCGCTTTGTCAAAACCGAACAGAATACCTGCTGTAATCAGCACGCAGATATTGCCCGCAAGGATAATATTCCATGCGTCGATACCCTTCTTTTCCGATAAAAATATAGATATGAAGTCTGTTCCCCCGGCACTTGCTCCCGCTACCAGACAAAGGCTCACTGCGATGCCGTTTAGCATTCCTCCGAATATTGCAACCAACAAAACATCGTAAGTTATAACTATGCCCGGAATAAGGTCAGTCAGTATACTGCTTAACACTATCTCATACATTGAATATAATGTAAAGGTTTTTCCCAGATATTTTATACCTATATATATAGGAATCAAGTTGAGGGGCACATATATCACTGAGTACGCCACCTGAATCCCCAGAAACTTGTCAAAGGACTGCTGCAGCAAAAGCGTAATTCCTGCGAATCCTCCCGGAAATAATCCTCCTGTATGAACAAAGCTCTTAAGGTTGAATGCCATGATAACAGCCCCGAGCGTTACAAGTAATATTCTTTTCATTTCTTTGACGGATTTTTTTTCGTCTTTTCTTAAGATACCCATTTTCTCCTCTTTTTTATTCTTAGTTTAACAATCAACAACTATTGTACCACAGACTGCTTTTAAACTTAAGGGAATTTCTTTGTTTTTTGGCACAAAAACGAATTTTGTACAGTTTGGTTTTATGTTTTTTAGCGTCCTAACACAAATTCTTCATTTATAAATAATGATATTGACACAAGATTTTTATTTAGATATAATGGTTTCGTCATACATAATAAATTCAGGAGGTTATATGATGGAAAATAATAAACAGAAAGGTATGTTCAAAAGCAACTTTGGCTTCCTGATGGCAACTATAGGTTCAGCTGTCGGGTTAGGAAATTTATGGGGATTCCCGTACAAGATGGGTAATGGCGGCGGATTCGCATTCTTGGTATTATATCTTATTATGGCCGTATGCATCGGCTACAGCTGTATGCTCGGTGAATTTGCTATCGGTCGTAAGACCGGCAAAGGCGTACTGAGTGCCTATGAATCAATTGGTAAAAAATTCAAGTTTAACGGCTGGTTCGCAGCACTGACACCATTCTTCTTAATGATGTTCTACTGCGTACTCGGAGGATACTGTCTCAAGTACCTGATTGCAAACTTTGGTGACGTGGTAGGCGCAGGCTGGGGTGTCGGCGATACACCAAGTGCTGACTACTTCGGAAACTTCATTTCAGATACTTCTCAGGCTGTAATTCTGACGCTCCTCTTCATGGCTCTTACACTGGGCATCGTAATCATGGGTGTTTCATCAGGCGTTGAAAGATTCTCAGTAATAGCAATGCCTGCTCTGTTCATAATGCTGTTAATCGTAGTAGTAAGAAGTGTTACTCTGCCTGGCGCATCAGAAGGTCTTGCCTTCATGTTCAAGCCTAACTTCGACGTATTCAAAGGCACAGGTTGGATTACTGTTTTGGGAATGGCAGGAGGACAGTTGTTCTTCTCACTTTCACTGGCATCCGGATGCCTTATCGCCTATGGTTCTTACCTTGACAAAAAAGAAAATTTAGAAAGAAATGCTATAATCGTTCCTATTGCAGATACTACTGTTGCGATCCTTGCAGGTCTTGCGACTATTCCTGCAGTTTTCTCAGCAGGTCTCGAACCTGCAGCAGGTCCCGGAATGCTCTTCATCACTCTTCAGACAGTGTTCCAGGGAATGGGCGCAGGCGGACATCTGTTCGGTACTGTATTCTATCTGCTTGTATTCCTGGCTGCTTTGACAAGTTCAATCGGAATGCTTGAGGGTTCTGTATCAGCGTTTATCGATATGAGATTAGAAAAAGGCAAAACTGCCGGCCGTACAGGTATAACACTTGCAATCGGCGCTATCGCATGCGTAGGCGCTATTATCGTTGCTGCAGACGCTCTCGGTGGCGGCAACCTGCCACACCTGTTCGGATTCTCAACATGGCTTGACACATTCGACCTGCTTGCAGAAGGATTCTTGATGCCTATCGGTGCTTTGGTAATGGTTATCATCCTCGGATGGATCAAACCTGACTTCATCGACGACGAAATCAAATTAAGCAGCTCATACAGCAGCAAAAAATTCGTACATGCATGTTTGAAATTCCTTGCACCTGTATTCATGGTATTTATACTTGTGGGACAGATGGATTCATTCTTCCACTTAGGAATCTTCAATTAAAAAATCCAACGATATATACGGAAAGTCCGGCTTCATGCCGGATTTTCTTTTTTAGCTAATATTAATATCAAAAACAGTTTTCTTGCAGTATTTTTTGTTTTTTGAACCTAATTTTGTTGTTCAAAACAAAAAATATTTTTTTATTTTATTTCTATTGACAAAATAATTTCCATGCTTTATACTTAGGTTACTTTTTTAAAGAACGAAATTATATTAATTTATTGGAGGACACGTTAAAATGGAACATCAGAATTCGAAAGGACAATGGGGAAGCAAATTTGGCTTTCTTATGGCCGCTGTAGGATCTGCAGTTGGTCTGGGTAACCTCTGGGGTTTCCCTTATAAAATGGGTAAAGGAGGCGGCTTCGCTTTCCTTATGATTTATCTCGTATTAGTAGTTCTCGTAGGAGTAGTAATACTTCTTGCTGAACTTTCACTTGGTCGTAAGTCAGGAAAAGGCGTTATATCCGCATACCAGTCACTTGGCAGCAAATATACGTTCATCGGCTGGTTCGGATGGATTTCACCGCTTCTGATTTTAGGGTTCTACTGCATGCTTGGTGGTTACTGCATCAAGTACGCAATAGCAAACATAGGCGACCTGTTCGGAGCTTCATGGGGTGTCAACGGAATGGACAGTGCAGAATTCTTTACAACATTCTACACTAACCAGCCTCAGACAGTATTCTTTACTGTACTGTTCGTAGTTCTGACAGTAATCATCGTTAGAAACGGCGTATCAGAAGGTATCGAAAAGTTCTCAGGAATCGCAATGCCTGCCCTCTTTGCAATGCTTGTTCTGGTAATCATCAGAAGCGTTACATTAGAAGGTGCATCCGAAGGTCTTGCATTTATCTTCAAACCAAACTTTGATGTATTTGAAGGAACAGGCTGGATTTCAGTACTTGCCATTGCAGGTGGCCAGATGTTCTTCTCACTTTCACTTGGTATGGGTATCATGGTAACTTATGGCTCATACATGAAGAAGACAGAAAGTCTTACAGAAAGTGCAATCATGATTCCTATTGCAGATACTATTATAGCCCTCATGGCTGCCATGGCAATCATGCCTGCAGTATTTGCTTCAGGACAGAGCCCTACACAGGGTCCAGGATTACTGTTCATCACACTTCAGACAGTATTCCAAGCAATGGGCGGAATCGGACCTGTATTCGGATTCCTATTCTATACACTAGTATTCATAGCAGCTATCACTTCTTCCATTTCACTGACAGAAGCTGTTGGCTCAACACTGTTAGATAAAATGCACGAAAGAGGCAAAGCCGGTGACAGAAAAAAGGTTACTTACCTTGTAGGTCTGGTTACAGCCATTGAAGGTTCATTCGTAGCTCTTGACGGACTCGGAAGCCACGGTTTCCCTCAGATCTTCGGACAGTCAACATGGCTTGACTCATTCGACCTCGTATCAGAAGGTATTCTGATGCCACTGGGTGCATTGCTGACAGCAATAGTATTCGGATGGATCAAACCTGATTACCTCTATGACGAAATGTCAAACGGAAATGGGGAAAACTTCAAGATGAGAAAGTACTTCCACTTCTGTGTGAAATGGATAGTTCCACCTATCATGGTAATGGTACTTCTCGGACAGTTAGATACATTCTTCAAATTAGGCTTATTCTCATAATATAATTATATATACTGCATACTCAACTTTAGCAGTCCCGTTTAGGAAACTCCAATCTAAAACGGGGCTGCTTTTCTGTTGCAGTAAAATCCGGACTCTAAAAAAGACGGCTCCAAAGGGAGGGGCTACATAGGGAAGTAGCTTCTCTCTTCGGCTTTGTAATCAGCCAGAGTGATTGAATTGTAGGGAAATTCAAATCATAACGGAGGATTACAGCAATGGTAAAATCAATTTTTGAAGAAATGTGTGGAACGTATCACGAAGAAAACAGGTATCTTATTCCTGACCTCACTTTACCCACCGAAGAAGAAAAAACCATCGGGATATGGGGACAGCGACACTTACGGTATATTAAGGAGCATAAGCGGCTGTTCTATGTCAATTTGCTGACAAGCGGCAAGTTAAACAGCTATATTGCTAATACAAACGAACAGGCAGAGGAATTGTTTTTCGGCTGGTAAAGGAAATGACAAAAAAGCAGAAAATTACCGAGTATTTAAAGGCAACCGACCAAATGTTGTGGGTGGGTAAAATGAATACCATCCGCAACACCGCCATGGAAATAGTAAACAAAGAAATCATATATGTTTAAAATAATGGCGGCAGAGAGCAATTCTCTGCCGCTATTATTGCTTTTCAATCATCATCTTCATCGTCAGACCATCCCGATATGAAATGCAATTCGCCTGTGTCAATATCCATTGCCATATTATCACCCATACGCATTAGCATATCGCCATCCGAGTCGATCGCCATATTATCTGATATGGTATGCGCAAAATCTCCATCTTCATAGTCAAAAAAATGCTTTCCCATAAATTTGTCCTCCTACTCTCTTTCTATAATTTTATAGTTTTTGTCTTCATTTAGTGTAATTCATTTAATACAAAATATAGTAATCAGTCTAAATACAATTTCATTTTTTCAAATGAATTGACTGTATCCGAATCATAGGTATTAAAATCCTCTGAAAATGTTTGGAGACTTCCCGTAGGACTGATAACCGATTTTGTCATTTTCATGTAATTATCATAATAAGTTTTTAACACGGCATAAGCTTCTTCATATTTCTTTGGTGGATTTTTCAGCTTTTTCATTAAATCAGTAACTTCTGATTGATTCAATTCGATTTCAGAAATACTATTGTCAAAACTTTCATCAGCAAACAAATTAGAAAGAGCATCATTAAAATCATCTATAAATTTACCATTTTTCATTGTATATTTATCTGTTTCAGTATCTCTTTCCTCATAAATTGCATTGTACCATACACTCTTGATAAGGTTTCCAGCGTTTTCCGCTTTCGCAGCCCCATCAAGCATTGTATAAGATACAGATTCCATATTTGAATAATATTCGGCTTCTTTTGTTCTTTGTGAAATGCTAAACCCAAGCACACTAATGACAATTAGAGCAATTACAACTGTGGAGATAATTATACCTTTGTGTTTCTTTTTTCGCTTCTTTTTCTCGATAGTTGAATTAGGAAATCCACAATTAGGGCAAGCCGACAATTTCATTTCGTACGCTCTTCCACATTCGTCGCACACTATTAAATTTTGTTGTGAAAGATTAAATTTACAGTGAGGACATGTTATTGCCTTTTCACTGATTGCTTTGCCGCATTTAGGACAAGTTATTAAGCTCATTCTGAAAACCTCTTTTCTTTTTAATCTTCAAAGAATTCATTATTGTTCTTGCTCAAGATATCACCTCAATTTATTGAATTTTGGCAATTGATTAATGAAAGACTTTATTTCATCATCATTAACTTCTACATCAACAAAAATAATAATATCGTAAAAATCATAGCAATCGTTATTTCTAAAATTTTTCAATTCGCCGAGTTCGCCGCAAATATAATAATCGTCAAAAGAAATCTCGTTGGCTATTCTTCCATTATGGTCAATTCCAAATTTTAATATATCAATTGCTCTATACTTATATTTATCTAAATGTTTTAAAGCATATCTTAAACAGTTGTTGATTATCGGGTTGATGGAATGGTATGTAATCGAATCAACTTGTTTTTTTCTTTTGCCAATACTATCCAGCTTAAGCTCGTAAGATTTTATTTCAAATATTGAATGAAATAAGTCGTCATTGTCCAGTATCATTTCCAAATATTCACCTTGACAAAAAATACAACTTTCTGTAACATAGTGCCCAATTGTAAAAAACATATTGTATGAATCATAAATATCGTTGAACAATTCTACATCATTTATACTCGCAACAAGACGAGCAAACTCAATAGAATTTTCAAAATTAATCCATGTTATGCCTTTATCTTTCCTAAATTCAAATTGGTTATGATACCATTTCAGTTTTATTCCATACACATCGTGAAGATATTTAACACCGTTAACTGAACGATATTCCACGATATAATCAAGAAAGGTTTTGCCGAATTCATCAGTTTGAGTGAGAATAGATTTCCCATCCTTTGCAAGTAATATATCAAATTCATCTTTATATAATTTCGGATCATCTAAATATGCGTAATATCTAAAGCCCTTATTGAACGGTACATTTTCCTTTTCAACAGGTAATTTATACGCATCTTCATATAGTAACCGAGCCAATGAAATACCAAATATTTTTTCTAAAGGAATAATAAACTCGTATTTAAGCGGCCTTTCTCCTTTTAGCATTTTTGAGAAGTTGGACTTTTCTCTATTTGCAAATTTATATGCTTCTTGTCCTTTAATTCCTAATTCATGTGCAATATTAACAAGCAAATGGCTATACATCCTAATCCCTTTTAATTCCATGTAATGGTCAACATTATTTTTCAAACTTTTCATATTTGAACCTCCACATTCATTGTGGTTATATTATACCACGAATTTTGCAATTTGATAGTCATTTACGACAACTTTTGTTGTCGAATTTGCCTTTGCCAAAATTTCATGTAAAAAAGTGCATAGTCAAATTTGACAACTAAATTATAATAAAACTTAAGATGAATAATAAGATTCATTTGGCTATTCCACTAAGGCATATGTAATTTTGGTTCTTATGTAAAATAATTTATTATCCCCACATTTTCGAGAAATATTCAAAAACCTCCGAAAAAACATTGACAAGCACCTATCCTGAGATATATAATGAAATACCCTTTTCGGGGAGTTACAACTGAATACTTAATGTTCTTGAAATGGAATTGCGGCGCAAGCCGCCTAACGCCTGCGATATGCTAAGAGAAAATACTGCTGCCCGCCGTCAAAAGCTGTTCTGTACTGTCAGCGATGGTAGGCACTAAAACAGTATGGTTTTGAATTTCAAAGCCGTTACATAGAACATCATTTTGAAGCGAGAGCAAAGCTCCCGCTGATTTTTGATGTCTGTGTAACGGCTTTTTGTTTTGCCGTTTACAACTGAATGACCGTCCGAATGGGATATGATTTTGCGATGACATCTTTCTTACAGAAAGCGAGCAAGACAACGCTGCTGAAAAAGCAGGGGCAGGAACGACATTCGGGTAGAACGGTGCACCTCGTATGTATGTAACGCTTTTACGGGTTGAAATCCGCTTGCCGCAAGGCTTGTTAAGCTTGTAGATATCGTTCTGAATGGTTTTATACGGCAAGCCTGATTTTGACCGTATTATGCGTTACATCGGTCTTATGCGTACAGCGTGCTTGAAGTTTAGCCGGGGTGCAGGGAGTCCTTTTCAAAGGACTTCCCTGCTGGGGAGACAATCTCGGTTGTCGGGGCAAAGCCCGCCGCCTGTGGCGGTATAGCCTCGCAGAGCCCACTGACAGCTTTGCAGCCGAAAGGCTGAAAGTGTCATAGTGGGTTACGCACTTTGAAAAGGTGCGTAACAAAGGCCGACAGCCTCAACATATCCTCCCCATCGGGAGAAAGAAATACAATCCGAAACAGAAAGGAAGTGAGAAAAATGTCAAGACAGAATTTCAGCGTGGCAAGGGTGGAAACCCGAACAAGGGATTCCATCGGCAAATATGAACGTCACAACGAGCGAAAAAACGAGCATTACGGCAATATGAATGTTGACATGTCCCGCATGCCTATGAATGTGCATTTCAAATCCTGCGGCGATATGACCTACAACGAAACCCTCGATAAGCTGGTCGCTGGCGGGAAAGTATCGCTTCGTGGTCTGAAAAAGGACGCCAAAATTTTTGACGAGATGATTTTAGACGTCAACACCGACTACTTTGAAACCCACGGCGGCTATGAATATGCCAAGCGGTTTTACGCCGAAGCCTATCGGTTTGCCGTAAAGGTTTATGGCGAGGACAATATCCTCTCCGCCGTTATGCACGCTGACGAGGTTAATCTCACCCTGTCCGAACAGTATGGCGAGCCGATTTACCACTACCATATGCACATTGTAGCACTGCCCGTAGTGGAGAAGCAAGTGCTGTGGACGAAGCGGTGCAAAAATCCTGAACTGGTGGGCACAGTCAAGGAGATTCTTCAGCAGGTCAGCCACTCGAAGAAATGGAAATCCCCGCAGACTGTGGATGAACAGGGTAAGCCTGTGTATGACGAAAAAGGGAAAGCGGTGCTTGTCCCCACCTACAGCATTTTGCAGGACGAGTTTTTCGAGCATATGCGGGCGGCGGGATTTACCGATTTTGTCCGTGGAGAGCGTGGCAGCACCGCCGAAAACAAAACCAGTCTGCAATATCAGATTAAGAGGGATAAGGAACGCCTTGCTGATATTGAAAGCAGGATTGCGGTTGCCAATGAAGATTTGGAAAAGGTTTTGCCCGTTCGGGCGAGTGTACAGGCGATTGATAATATCGGCAAGAAAACGCTGACGGGCAAAGTGCAGATGACTACAGACGATTATGCCGCCTTATCCAATTTAGCTAAAGAGTGCCTTGTGAACAGGCGTACCGTTCAATTTTTGGAAAGCTCCAATCGGGCGTTATCTGATAAGATAAAGCGGTTACAGGTGGAATTGACGGAATTAAAGGAAAAATGCAAGCCGTATCTGGAAGCATTAAAGGCTGCGCCCAAAAAGGTCAAGGACTTCATTGACGGTATCCTGAAATCCCTCCGCAAAACCGCACCTGAGCAGGAAAAGAGCATTTTCCATAAACAGCCCGAAAAAGAAATCAAGCCTTCCTCGTGGGAACTGCAAATGCCGGCACGAAAGCCGAAAACGAAAAAGAAGGAGGATTTTGAACGATGACAGATGTGATTTATCTTGACGAATACGGAAACGCCGTTGATGACGGCGCAGAAATCCACGCCGCTATTGAAAAAATAACGGATATGCTTGCCGCTATGACAAAGGTGGAACGCATAAACTGGTTTCGCCGAACGCAATATCCCTACCCCATCAATTTTGAAACGGAGATTGACGGTACGGTTTATTCGGTTAACACCCATTTCGACAGTACGGCAGGCGAAAGTCTGAAAGAAAAGGCGGAACGGATGATTCTAAAAAATCGGCAACAGCTTTGAGAATATCACTTTAAAGCGTTGAAGTTCAAGGCTGGATATGGTATGATAGTGACACCTACAATTCATACCATATCTGGCTGTGGAAAGGAGCTATATGAGCAAAAAACAGTCAGACAAGCGAATTACCGCCCTGTACGCAAGGCTTTCCCGTGACGATGAGAAAGACGGCATATCGGGCAGTATTCAAAATCAAAAGGCTATTCTTGAAAAGTACGCAAAGGACAATAAATTGCAAAATCCCCGTTTCTTCTATGACGATGGATTTTCGGGCGTCAGCTTCACAAGACCCGCATTTATGGAAATTATGGAACTTGCGGAGCAGGGCTTGGTTGCCAATCTCGTGGTAAAAGACCATTCAAGGCTCGGACGAAACCGCCTTGTGGTCGGTCAGCTTTTAGAGGAAGATTTTGTCCGTTTAGATGTACGGTATATCGCCATTATGGACAACATCGACACGGCAAAGGGTATCAGCGATATTGTTCCTATGCAGGATTTATTCAATGAATGGCACGCAAAGAACACCAGCGACAAAGTCCGCAGGGTTATGCAGAGCAAGGGAATGTCGGGCGTACCGCTGACTACAAACTCGCCCTTCGGATATATGAAAAATCCGAACAATAAGGATGAGTGGCTTGTGGACGAGCCTGCGGCAGAGGTGGTCAGAAAAATCTTTGACCTGTGTATTGCAGGACTCGGACCGACGCAAATTGCAAAGAAACTCAAAGCAGAAAAGGTATTAACGCCTACGGAATACTGGAATAGTATCGGCAGGAAATGCGGCAAGCCGCCCGCAATCCCTTTCGGATGGGTGGCAGATACGGTTTCAGGTATTCTCGACAAGCAGGAGTATTGCGGCGATACGGTCAATTTCCGCACCACAAGTAAGTCCTTTAAGCTGAAAAAGCGGATTGAAAAGCCGCAGGAGGAATGGCAGATATTTGAGAATACCCACCCTGCTATTATCGACAGGGAAACCTTTTCGCTCATGCAGGAATTAAGGCAGCACCGCCGCAGACCGACTAAAAGCGGCATTGTGAGTATGTTTTCGGGACTGCTCTTCTGTGCTGACTGCGGCGAGAAGCTGTATTACAGCGTGACGAACAACTACAAGCGGGAACAGGCGTATTTCTTCTGCTCCTCCTACCGCAAAAACTCCGAGGTCTGCTCCGCACACTATATCCGAGAAAAGGTGATAGAGCGCCTTGTGCTGGAGAGTATGCAGAGGGTTATGTGGTATGTGCAGACCTATGAGAAGCTGTTCGCCCAGCGGCAGATGGAGGATTTCGGGGAAAAAAAGAAGAAAGAGCTTGCCGAGAAGCGCAGGGAGCTTGACAAGGCGAAACATCGTATCACTGAGATTGACGGGATAATTCAAAAGCTGTACGAGGATAACGCTACTGGTAGGATTAGCGATGAACGGTTTGCCACGATGTCAATGTCTTTGGAAAACGAGCAAAGCGGACTAAAGGACAGTATCCCTGAAATGGAAAGCTGCCTTGAAAACGCTAAAATCCAAACAGAGGGCTTACAGCGGTTCATTGACAGGGCAAAGCGGATAACGCAGCTTACCGAGCTTACGCCTGAACTGGTTCACGA
This sequence comes from uncultured Clostridia bacterium, assembly GCA_938034165.1. Classification (GTDB taxonomy): domain Bacteria; phylum Bacillota; class Clostridia; order Peptostreptococcales; family Anaerovoracaceae; genus CALHKP01. The sequence continues at coordinate 22,370 of CALHKP010000010.1, forward strand.
GTTCATACAGAAAATTGTGGTATCCAAACCCGAATACAGGGATGGCAAGCGTTATCAGGGCGTAGAAATCTACTACAACGGCGTTGGAATTATCCGAGAGCCCTCACCCGAAGAAATGGAAGAATATTTCCACAAGCACATGAAACGAAAAGCCGCAAAAGCGGCGAAAACGGCATAGCCGTAGGGCTATACCGCTTCAAACACAACAATATATATTTGAGATACAAAGCCTTGGGGCACCTTCCTTACGGAGGGTGCCCCAAAGCCGCCTTCTTTTTTTAAATTTCTCTTCTTCCTTCCATAGCCTTCAGCAGTGTAACCTCGTCTGCATATTCCAGATCCCCTCCGACAGGGATTCCGTTTGCAATTCGGGATACTTTGATGCCGGCTCCTTTTAGAAGTCTTGCGATATACATAGCTGTAGCCTCCCCTTCTATGTTCGGATTCGTCGCTACAATTACTTCGTTTACATCGCTATTTTGCAGTCTGACTATAAGACTCTTAAGATTTATATCTTCAGGGCCTACCCCATCCATAGGAGAAATAACTCCGTGAAGCACATGATAAAGCCCATCAAACTCTCTGATTCTTTCCATAGCCAGAACATCTTTTGGATTTTCCACAACACAGATAACGTTCTGTCTCCTGCTTTTGTCACTGCATATATCACAAGGATCATGCTCCGTAAGATTTCCACAAACGGAACAATATTTCATCTTTGCTTTGGCATCAATCATAGAGCCTGCCAGCTGCTTTACTTCGCTCTCATCCAGGGACAAAATATGAAAAGCCAGTCTCTGAGCTGTTTTTCCACCTATACCCGGAAGCTTTGACAGTTCATTTATAAGCCTCGCAAGAGGCACAGGATACTGCCTCATTACATAAGTCCAGGTATGCTCAGTCCGCCTGTAAGCTTACCCATTTCCTCTCCGGACACTTCGTCAATCTGACGGTTAACTTCGTTTACAGCTGCCATAATAAGATCCTGCAGCATTTCCACATCATCAGGATCAACTACATCTTTGTCGATATCCATTTTTACGATTTCTTTCTTTCCGTTAGCTGTTACAGAAACCGCACCGCCACCTGCTGTAGCTGTGAATTTCTTTTCTTCGAGTTCTGCCTGCATCTGTTCCATCTGTCTCTGCATTGCCTGAACCTGCTGAAGCTGTTTCTGCATATTTCCGCCTGCTCCGCCGCCTACCTTTGGACGCTTGCCTGCTTTCATTCCTCTACCCATATCATCTTCCTCCTACATTACTTTAATTTCAATTACTGTATCTTCACATCAAGGCCCCATTTGTCCTTGATTTCGTTAGCAACTTCTGCCGAACGGTCATCGACTTCCTCTTCCGCAGCCTCAGAAGCCGTTCTGAACTTTAGATATCCCTTGAATCCTGTCTCTGCCTCAATGTAATCCATCAAAAGCTCTCTGTCCCGCTCTATTGCCTGTCGGGCGTAATCAGTACGCATGGAAACGAGTATTTCCTTTGGACTGAGTCTGAGCAAAGCACTTCCGTTCAAAGCCACATAAAGACTCGGCTTAGAATCCGTCGCCCTGTTACATATTCTGCCCCAGATTTCGTCAAGTTCCTCTGCAGAATATCCTTCATCCAAAGCCCCCGAGCTTTCTCTCCCGGGCTCTGCAGTCCCGGAACTTTCCGGATTCTCAACTGTCGGTACTTCTCCAGCGAAATTCTCGCGTCGTCCATTTGCCTGTTCAGCAGATTTTTCCGCTTGAACAGCTTCCCCTGCATCACTCTCTTCAAAGCCATGCCTTCCACCAAACAATCCTTCTTCAGAAGCCGGATCCGCCTCCTGAAAACTTTCGGCCTGAGCCATAATTTCGTCCCAATTCATACCGCCGCCGTATTCCGAAGTAACTTTCTTATTTGCAGATTTTCTCTGCATGGCTTCCGGCTTAGCTGTTACCTGCGCTTCTTCGATCTGTGCATGCCGCACAGGCTTTTGTGCAGACTGCTCTGATTTTGCCTGTCCGGTTTCTGACCCCTCAGTCTCCCATGGCGGAAGATCGGCCGCCTCTGGTGCCGCTTTTTCTGCCGGTTTTTCCGCAAGCTTTGCGGCCGATTGCACCGCAGGTTTAACAACCATTCTTGACGGTACCGTTCTTGGTGCAGGACTCACTGTTTCTATATGCTTTGTCCCGGATACCGAAATTCCACTGGCAAGGGTCACTATGGCAAGCTCGAGAAGAATTCTCGGCTGCGTCGAATATTTTGCATCGTTTATCGTTTTGGATAATGTTATGATGCCTTCGTTTATCTCATCAAGTCCCATGTGAGACCCCTGCTCCTTCAGTCGTACAATATTCTCTGTAGACATATTCAGCATTTCTTCAGGCGTTGCTATAAACTTGCTTATCAGAAGCGATCTGTAATGAGCCATCCAGTCCATCATCAGAAGTTTGGAATCCTTGCCCTCTTCTATTGCAGAATTAAGAAGTGTCAAAGCATCCGTCGTATTATGCAAGATAACCTTCTCCGTCAGATCCAGGAAAAACTCCTGGGAAGCTGCCCCGAGAAAATCCAAAACCATATCCCTGTTTATATATTCATCCCCGCATGCAAGACACTGCTCCAACAGAGAAAGTCCATCTCTGACAGAGCCGTCAGCATTGGAAGCAAGAAGCCTCAGAGCCTCATCTTCCATCTTTACGCCTCGTTTTTCGCAAATACTTTCCATCTTGGCAAGAATCTGCTTTTCGGGAACTCTCTTAAAATCAAATCTTATACATCTTGATAAAATTGTCTGTGTTATCTTCTGGGGATCTGTTGTTGCAAGTATAAACATCACATGCTCTGGCGGTTCTTCTAATGTCTTGAGAAATGCATTGAAAGCCGAGTTTGAAAGCATGTGAACCTCGTCTATGATGTAAACTTTTTTGCGCCCGATAGTCGGTGGATAGTTTACACTGTCTCTGAGATTTCTGATATAGTCAACGCCGTTATTTGATGCAGCATCGACTTCTATAAGGTCAATAAAGTTGCCTTCCTGCACAGCCTTGCAGTTTGCACACTCACCGCATGGTCTTTCGCCTTCTCCGGTACAGTTTACCCCTTTTGCAAGAAGCCTTGCAAGAGTAGTCTTTCCGGTGCCTCGCGTACCGCAAAACAGATACGCATGACCGACTCTGCCGGTCTTGAGCTGATTCTTAATCACTCTTATAATATGTTCCTGACCTATCACTTCTGACAGCACTTCAGGCCGTTCTGTTCTGTATAACGCCTTGTACATCAAGCAACTCCCTTTCTTCAAAATATAAAAATGCCCTTTAATAGCTCCGCAAACTCAGGAAAAGGCTTATCTGCGGCACATAGAAAAATCCGCTTATTGCTGCTTCCTTCCGGACCTGACAAGGTTCACGGCATCCTATTGCGCAGGACCCAAACCATAGCAGACGGAGCTATTAAAGGGCAAATATGAAATATACCCTTATATTATACTATTTGGTTATGGCTTTGTAAAGTTCATCTTCTGCAGGAGGAGCTATTTTTTCGCTACTTCCGTCCTCTTTTGTAAGCATCAGGCTAAACTTCTCATCTTTCACCACTCCGATGCAGCTCACTTCAACGCCGGCAACCTGAAGCTTCTTCATGATTTCATCCTTCTTGTCCGGATGAGCCACAATCAGAAGACATCCGCTGGAGATAAATCTCATCCAGTTGATATCATACTTTGATGCGATTTTCTCTGTTATAGGCGAAACAGTTATATCCTTTGCTGAAATTTCCGCACCCAGTCCACTTATGTTACACATTTCCCATACAGCGCCGAGAATTCCTCCCTCTGTGACATCGTGCATTCCGGCAGTTCCGATTTCCCCTGCTATAACACCTTCTCTGATTACACTTACATCAGAAAGCATTTCTTTTGCTTCTTGCAGTTCTTCCTCTGTCAGATATCCCTTCAGGTCATCTTCAAGGTCGCTTGCAATTATGCCTGTACCTTCCATCCCGGCTTTCTTTGTCATCAGGATAAAATCGCCTTCCTTCATTTCTGATGCACTCTGAGATTTTCCACTGAGAGATCTTCCGAAAGCGGTTGACACTATTACCGGCTGATTGACAGCTCTTGTTATTTCTGTGTGACCTCCTACAATTTCGACGCCTGCCTCTTCAGATGCCTCGCCTGCCTGTTTCATAATCATTTCAACGTCCTCTACGCTGGTTCCTTCCGGAAGCATTACCGCAAGAGTGATTGCAAGGGGCTCAACACCGTTACTTGCTATGTCGTTGCACGAAATATGAATCGCAAGTCTTCCGATATCATTAACAGAAGCTGTAATAGGGTCTGTAGAAATGACACAGTCGTACTCACCAAAGTCAACAACCGCACAGTCCTCACCTATTCCGGCTCTCACCTTCACTTCAGGTCTTTTGAATTTAATATTTTCGATTACTGCCTTCTGCAGCAGGTTACTGTCAAGTTTTCCTACCTTTAGCATGGAAATCCCCTTTCTCACACATCAAAATTAATTTACGGCTTTGTTTTCGAGCCATCCCATAACTGTTTCTTCATCTACAATTTTAACACCCAGCTCCATGGCTTTTTTGTTTTTGCCTGATGTGGATGTAACGTCGTTGTTTATCAGATAAGAAGTTTTTTTGCTCACGGAGCCCGAAACCTTTCCTCCGGCCTTCTCAATCTCTGCTTTCAATTCGTTTCTGTTACCAAAGTGATTCAGCGAACCGGTTATAACAAATGTCAAATCATTCATGAAGGACTCGTTTTCCTCAAAAGTCTCATCTATAATGAGTTCCGGCAACAGGTGCTGAAGCATCTCCCGATTCTTTTCGTCAGAGAAGTAAGCAATATATCCGTCAGCCATCACATCACCGATTCCGTCGATAGCCGTCAGCTCATCCCTTCCGATGGACTCCATGGCCTTCCAGCTATTTTTGCATGCTCTTGCAATAACAGCCGCTGTAGTTACACCAATTCCCGGTATTCCAAGGGCTCCGAGAAGTTTTGCAGGTACTGTATGTCTCGCATTGTCTATTGATTTACACAGATTATCAAAGCTCTTTTGGCCGAAACCTTCCATCTGTGTAATTTCTTCCTCAAACCTCTTAAGTTTAAATATATCCGCATATTCATGAATAAATCCTTTGGCTATCATCTTCTCAAGGGTCGCTTCAGAAAGACCGTCTATATTCATTGCATCTCTCGAAACAAAGAGAGAAAAACTCTTGATTTTCTTTGCTGTGCACTGACTGTTGGTACAAACCAGAGTCTTCACACCGTTTTCGTCATTGATTACGGTTTCTCTGCCGCACACAGGGCAAACCTTCGGAATCGGAAGATTTCCGCTCTTTGTCAGGTTTGAGGCTATCTGCGGAATAATCATGTTTGCCTTATACACTTCGATTTCGTCGCCTATACCAAGCTCGAGCTCTTCGGCTATGCTTATATTGTGCACTGAAGCCCTGCTTACAGTAGTCCCTTCAAGTTCAACAGGGTCAAACACCGCTATTGGGTTTATCAGTCCCGTTCTTGAAGCGCTCCACTCTATCTCACGAAGTACAGTCTTTGATATCTGATCCTGCCACTTGAATGCTATGGCATCCCTTGGAAATTTTGCGGTAGTTCCAAGACTTCTGCTATATTCTATATCATCAAACATGAGTACAAGACCGTCTGACGGAATCGGATTTTCGGCAATTCGCTTTTCGAAATCATCCACCGCCTCTACAGTATTTTCGCGATTTATGCGTCTGTATTCCACCACGTCAAAACCTTGAGAAGACAGCCATTTCAGCTGATTTTCTCTGCTATTTTTAAATTCAACGCCCTCTGCACTCACCAGTGAGAATGCATAAAATTCCACATTTCTCTCTGCAGTTATTCTGTTATTCAGCTGACGCACCGAGCCGGAACAGAGATTTCTCGGATTCTTGTACTTCGCCTCTGCATCAGGAATCTCGCTGTTAATTCTCTCAAACTCGGCATAGCTTATAACGGCTTCACCTCTGAGGACCAGCTCCCCACCGAAAGAAATTTTGCGCGGCACATTCTTGAACACCTTCGCGTTGTTTGTAATTACTTCCCCTACAGTGCCGTTTCCTCTTGTAACAGCCTTTGTGAGCTCACCGCCTGTATAAGTCAGCACTATAGTCAGTCCGTCAAGCTTCCATGACAGAATACCTTCTTTTTCACCAAGCCATGCAGCAAGTGCTTCTCTGTCCTTGGTCTTATCAAGAGAAAGCATTCTGGAAGGATGGGTTTCCTTTGGCAAATCCGAAAGCACCTCGTATCCCACCTTCTGGGTTGGACTGTTTGCCATAATCACACCCGTTTCTGCCTCCAGCGCTTCAAGCTCATCATAAAGCTTGTCATATTCAAGATTTGACATTATCTCACGGCCTTCGGCATAATATGCCTTTGCGGCATCATTTAGTTGTTTTATAAGTTCCTGCATGTATTCTTTTTTTCCATTCATAAAAAGAATTCCTCTCTATATCTTCTGAAGCGGAGCTATGCCCTTTGCCATCTTTTTCTGTCCCGCTGAATCAAAGTTTACTACCACAATTTTGTCATTGCACTGCTCTACAGTGCCTTCCCCAAACTTAGCATGCTTTACTCTATCTCCCACAGCAAAGTCAGCTCCTCCTGCCGCAGCGCGCTTTGTTTCTTTCTTTGCATATTTCAGCGCATCATAAGGCTTGTAACCGCTCTTTGATTTCTGTGAAAAACCGTCAATGCTACCTGTATATACATTCGGTCCGGATATTCCGTTAACGCTTTTCTTCTGATAAACAGAATCTCCCTCTACAAGACTCATATCAAGCTCTCTCAAAAATTGGGATTCGACTGCATAATCAGTTCTTCCGTAAAGAGTTCTGACCCTTGCACCTGTAAGCACAAGTCTCTCCTTTGCTCTGGTCATTCCCACATAGCAAAGTCGTCTTTCTTCTTCCATTCCGCTTATAGTATCAAAGGCTCTGTGTCCCGGGAAGAGTCCGTCCTCCATACCCGGCAAAAATACTACCGGAAACTCAAGTCCCTTGGAACTGTGCATAGTCATTAGAACAACTGCATCCTCATTTTCGTCATGGTTGTCCACCTCCGCCATAAGTGTCAGAGATTCCATGAACTCTTCTATGGTTGGATTTTCTGCATTATGTTCATAATCGTATATTACCGATTTAAATTCCATAAGGTTTTCGATTCTGCCTTCAGCCTCTAGCGTGTCCTGTGCTTCCAGGGCTCCAAGATATCCTGTATCTACCAGCAAGTGATCATATATGTCAGATACTCTCAAGTTTTCCTTTTCCTGTCTGCAAAGCAATATAGAATTTATCATATTCTTTACACCGTCATAGGCCTTGTTAGGAAGCGTTTCCATAATAGCCGGTTCTGATACAGTGTCCAGAAGGCTTGCGCCCTTGAATCTGGCAAAGTCCATAAGCTTTTCTATAGTCTTGGCTCCCACACCTCTTTTTGGCTCGTTGATGACACGTCTAAATGATAAATCGTCATATGGATTCACCACAAGTCTCATATACGCCATCATGTCTTTGATTTCTTTTCTGTCATAGTATCTCATTCCGGACAGCACCCTGTAAGGAATTCCTCGTCTTGTGAAGGCGTCTTCAAACTGTCTGGACTGCGCATTGGTTCTGTACAAAACGGCAAAGTCACTGTATTTTCTGTCAGATGTCTTGAGAAGATCGATTTCTCTTGCAATAAACTGAGCCTCGTCCTTTTCGTCGTCTGCTCTGTAATATTTGATTTTCTCTCCGGCCTCTTTTGTAGTCCAAAGCTCTTTTCGCTTTCTGTCCCTATTGTTTTCTATAACCGAATGAGCCGCGGCAAGAATATTCCCCACGGATCTGTAGTTCTGCTCCAGTTTAATCACTTTTGCCTCCGGAAAGTCCTTTTCGAAATCTAGGATATTTCTGATATCCGCACCTCTCCACTGGTAAATGCACTGGTCATCATCTCCTACAACACAGAGATTTCTGTACTTTTCAGCCAGCATTTTAATCAAGTCATACTGAATTCTGTTAGTATCCTGATATTCGTCTACCATTATATATTTGAATCTTTCCTGGAATCTGAGCAAAACAGCTTCGTCTTTTTTCAAAAGCTTAACTGCGTTCAACAAAAGATCATCAAAGTCCATTGCATTATTTTTCATCAGTTCACGCTGGTATCCGCTGTAAACCGTATAGATAACGTTGTTCTTCGGATTTCTTTCGGCTGCATTGATAAACTGCTCCGGCGAAATGCCCTTTTCCTTCTTATCGCTTATTACCGATAACAGGTACTGAACCTTGAATTCCTTGTCATTTATGTTGTTCTCTTTGATTATATTCTTCACCAGTGTTTTCTGGTCTGTGGTATCATATATAACAAAGTTTCTGTCATAGCCGATCACATCTGCGTACATTCTGAGCATTCTGAGGCACATTGCGTGGAAAGTCATAATCCACATGTCATCGCACTTTCCTACGAGAGCCTCTACTCTTTCCCTCATTTCCTTTGCTGCCTTATTTGTAAAGGTAACTGCCAGAATGCTGTACGGGTCGATTCCCTGATCTATCATATATGCGATTCTCTCTGTCATGGTGCTTGTCTTTCCCGATCCGGCTCCTGCCAGAATAAGGAGAGGGCCTTCCAGCTGAACTGCTGCTTCTCTCTGTTTTTCGTTTAATCTATCTAATGCCATTTTTCCTCCTGATACATGCTGTATTTTAGCTGCCGCCTAATTCGACAGTGATGGTTTTTCCTAACTTTTATATTTTACCACAAGCCCTGCCCTTATTACATGCAATAAAAAAATTTTGTAAATTTTCTCTTACAAAAACGAAATTGAGGCAGGCTGACGAGACCTGCCTCAAAGTATAAAAAGAATGAAAAGCTTGGTCCACATCCATTAAAAAAGGACTGTGGATTTCCCACAGCCCGTATTTGCTGTTTTTTGTCTTCTGCTATTGGTTCACCGCCAAAATTCGAAGCTCATTTTATGCAGGTCTCCTGGCTTATGATCTATAGCAATTACTCGCCTTCCCGATTTCTCAGTGGCTGCACATGAGAATTGCAAATCAACTACAGTGGCGGGACCGCACAGGATTCAAACCTGTTTCCCTCTTAGCCTCTAAATACCATATCTTGTAGATAGAGGAACATAAAACTTTATTCAGTTACACATATATTATATACCTAATTTGCAATAAGTCAAATACTTTAACGCGATAATTCATATTAATTTTTCCGGCCTATTTTCAATATTTCTCAGAGGTTTTTTATGCCTCGAAATAAATTTTCTTCCTGTAGTTTTAATTTTGAAAAAAAATTAATTATTCATACAATAGATTCTTGAAAAAGTTCTTTAATTTGAATATACTATCTTATATATATATTTCCTATCCTGTAGCGAAAGGGGGACATCATGTTTTTAATTAAGGAAAAGCGAAAGCAGGGTACTTATCTTTGTATCGTGCAGTTCTATCGTGATCCTGTTACAAAAGTAACCAAGAAAAAGCGAATCAAGAACATCGGCTACTTAGAAGACTTAATGAAGGAATATGACGATCCTATCGCTCACTTCCAGCAAGTAGCCAAGGAAATGAGTGATGAGTATACGGCAGAAAACAAACCGGTCCAGGTAGCTCTTGACCCGTCTAAGGCTCTTGAGCCAGGCATTGACCTTACCAAAAATCTCGGGTATACAGCTTTGTCGGCTCTGTACCATGACCTAAAGATCGATGTGTTTTTCCGCGGACGCCAAAGGGGAATCGATATACCTTATAATCTAAACAGCATAATGAAGCTGCTGGTTTACGGTAACATTCTCTACCCTGGTACTATCAAGCACATATACAACAGGCGTCATCTGTTCTTTGACAAAATGGAATTCACGCTGGACGATTTGTACGATTCCTTCAAGTACTTCCGAAGGTATAACACTCACCTGCAAAAGTGGATGTTCAAATATCTTTGCGAAAAGTACAACTGCCAAACAGACGAGGTTTACTACTATGTAACCAAACAGTACTTTGAAATCGACAAAGATTCTTCCCATATCGGAGGACACACACGAAGAACCGACCCTATTGTGCAGCTGGAGCTTCTGGCTGACAAAAACGGACTTCCGATTTCTTACGAACTTTCATCACGAGCGCCATCCGATATCCTTACAATCAAAGCAAGTACCACCAAACGTATCAACGAGCTGAATGCAAAGCGTGCAATTCTCGTAGGTGACAACGGAATCAACAGCCCGAACAACTTGTTCTACGTTCTTTCTAACGGGCACGGATACATAGTTCAGCAGAACATCCGAAGCGCCGACAAAGAGATTAAAGACTTTGTTCTCAGCGAAAGAGGATACAGACCATTCGGAGAAGATGGCAAAATCAAGTCGAGACTGATTACAAGAACCGCAAAGATCACAACAGGTTCAGGCAAGAAAAAAACAGTCCAGATAAAAGAAAAGCAGATTGTATTCTACAACAGCAAGTATGCAAGATGTGTGATGTCACAAAGAGAAGACATGTTGCTCAAGGCAAACGATTTGATCACCACACAAAATGCCTCCGGCGCAAACAGATATGTTCAGAATCTGAAATATGATTCACCTGTTATTACGGGCACAAACGGACTGAATATCGATGAAGAAAAGCTGAAAGAAGAAGAAAAATATGATGGATATTACCTATTCTTTACCAGCGAAATAGACAATCCTGACGAAGACCTTGTAAACGCATATTCGGGACTTTGGGAAATAGAAAATGTTTTCAAATATACTAACAGCGCTTTCTATTCTCCACCGGAAAATATCACAAGAGAAGAGCATATGTATGCTCACTATCTTTCAAGATATATTTCGCTGATTCTGACAAGACTTCTTCAGCAAAAAGTTGACTATGCATTTCCACTTGAGCGTATGCTTTACAGCCTCAGAAAATGCACCTGCATTCATATCGAAGATAATAACTATATTCAGAGTTATTTCGATACCGTTCTCGATACAATAGGACACAGTATAGGGGTGGATTTCTCAAAGAGATACGGAACGCTATGCAAGATAAAAGAAAATATTGCAATAACCAAGAAATCATCCCAACCGACACCAAAAACCGAAAATTAATGTTAATCGTTACAAAAGCCCTGCAGCATCTATGCCGCAGGGCTTTTGCAGATAAAGCAGGTAAAAAAGAGCAGATAGGATAAACCTACCTGCTCTTTTTTTACCTATTTATTAGGATTATGAGAAAGGATATTAAAGCAACTTATTGCTTCCCCTGTTGGGCTATATTACATCATTCCGCCCATTGGATCCATTCCGCCTGATGGCAGCATTCTGTCTAATGGGTTTTCTGTCTTGATATCAGTGATTCCTGCTTCAGTTGTAAGAAGCATTGCTGATGCTGAAGATGCATTCTGAATTGCTGATCTTGTTACCTTTACAGGGTCAACGATACCTGCAGCAATCATGTCTACATATTCTTCTGTCTTAGCATTGAATCCAACGCCGATTTCTCTTTCTTTAACTGCTGATACTACTACGCTTCCTTCGAATCCGGCATTTTCGGCAATCTGTCTAACAGGTTCTTCAAGAGCTCTTACGATAATCTTAGCACCTGTTCTTTCGTCTCCTTCAAGTCCGTCAGCGTAAGCTGCTACTGCAGGAATTGCATCACATAGAGCAACACCACCGCCTGCAACGATACCTTCTTCTACTGCAGCCTTAGTTGCATTGAGAGCGTCTTCGATTCTCAGCTTTCTTTCTTTAAGTTCAGTTTCTGTTGCAGCACCAACTTTGATTACTGCTACGCCACCTGCAAGTTTTGCAAGTCTTTCCTGATATTTTTCTTTACCGAAGTCGTCTTCAGTCTGTTCCATCTGTTTTTTGATTGTGTTAATTCTCAGTTTGAGGTCTTCGCTTGAACCGCCACCGTTGATGATTACTGTTCTTTCCTTGTAAACCTTAACAGTCTGAGCTGTACCAAGCATGTCGAGAGTTGCCTCTTTTAGATCATATCCAAGGTCTTCGCTGATTACTGTACCGCCTGTAAGAACTGCGATATCTTCTACGAGAGCCTTTCTTCTTTCGCCAAAGCCAGGAGCTTTAACTGCTACAACATCGATGTTTCCTCTAATCTTGTTAACTACGAGTGTTGCAAGTGCTTCACCTTCGATATCATCTGCGATGATAAGAAGCTTACGGCCTGCTTTTGCAACCTGTTCAAGAATTGGAAGAAGATCGTGGATAGTTGTAATCTTTTTATCTGTAAGCAGGATGAAAGGTCCTTCCTGAACTGCTTCCATCTTATCATTGTCTGTTACCATATAAGCTGAAAGGTATCCCTTGTCAAACTGCATTCCTTCCACTACATCAAGTTCTGTTCCCATAGACTTTGATTCTTCAACAGTGATGATACCATCTTTGCCTACTTTTTCCATTGCTTCTGAAATAAGTGATCCGATGTATTCGTCAGCTGCTGAAACTGAAGCAACCTGAGCGATGCTTTCCTTTGTTTCTACAGGCTTTGAAATCTTAAGAATTTCGTTTACTGCAACTTCTACCGCAACCTGAATACCCTTTTTCAATACCATTGGGTTAGCTCCTGCTGCAACATTTTTGAAACCTTCTCTGATGATAATCTGAGCAAGAAGTGTAGCTGTTGTTGTACCGTCTCCCGCTACATCGTTAGTCTTAGTAGCTACTTCTTTAACAAGCTGAGCACCAAGATTTTCGATTCCATCTTCAAGTTCGATTTCCTTTGCAATTGATACACCATCGTTAGTTACTAGCGGTGGAACAAAAGCTTTATCTATAAGTACATTTCTACCTTTAGGTCCTAATGTGATTTTTACTGTGTCTGCTAATTTATCAACGCCAGCCTGAAGTTTTCTTCTAGCGTTTTCTCCATAAACAATCTCTCTTGCCATTTTAATATCCTCCTAATTTATGTTAAAAACTTTCTTTTCATTTAGCCTACGATTGCAAGCAAATCTGTGAAATCCATGATTGTATATTTTTCACCTTCAAAGTCAATTTCTGTTCCTGCGTATTTTGAGAAGAAAACCTTATCTCCTTCTTTTACTCCCATTTCTACGTCTTTTGTTCCAGGGCCTGCAGCGACTACTTCAGCCATCTGTGGCTGTTCCTTAGCCTGACTTGTAAGGATAATTCCTCCGGCAGTCTTTTCCTCTGCTTCTAATTTCTTCAGAACTACTCTGCTGCCTAGGGGTTTAATTCCAAAGCTCATTTCTCTACCTCCTAATAATGTATAGATTGTTTTTTCTGACTTTAGCACTCGAGTCTTATGAGTGCTAACAATTGTATTGTAAACCTGATTTTTTATTTTGTCAACACAATTTTGCAAAATTTTTTTCACAATATGTATCAAATGTGATATTGTCTTAGTATAACGAAACTGATTATGTCCCAAT